>NZ_JBFAKY010000008.1:0-216448 GCF_040656015.1 Promicromonospora sp. NPDC050249
GGGCCCTGTGGTGTTGTGGCGTGGTCCGGGGTGGTCGCCGCCCGTTTTTTTTGTTTGGGGTGGTTTTTCTTATAAATCGTAAAAAAAATGGACCGATCTCAAAGCAACCGACCGAACTCATACCAAGCGACGTGCAACCGACCGATCTCGCTGGTGACGGGCGCGACCAGCAAGAGCGCCGGCCCTCTTGAACGTCATCCCGCGCAGCCGCCGATCACTCCCAGACGCGCTCCGCGCTCAGTTCCTCCGCGCGTGCCGGGTCGCGCAGCGCGGCCTCCAGGAGAAGCGGGTCCGCGCCCGTGAGCTCGGCCAGTGCCCGGGCCAGGCCCTCGGGCGATGCGGCGTGCGCAACACCGGGCCCGTCCGCGTCAGCCGACGTCCCCGACACCCACCACGCAACACGCTTTCCCTCGACGGTCAGCACGTCGTGGCGCTGCCAGGTCGACGGCGCGTCCGGCGCGAGCGCCCGCACGCGCGGATCGAGCTCGACCGCCTCGCCGGGCTCGTCGGGGGCGACGCCGGTATCGCCCTCGAACGGGAGGTCCAGCAGCTCGGCGAGCGCCTCGGCGACGTCGGCCGGGGCGGGGACGACAGGGCCGAGCTGGGCCCATCGTGCCGAGGCGGCGACCGCGAGATCCTCGACGCGTTCCACGGTGACGCCGGCAGGCCCCAGCGCGGGCAGCCGGGCCGGGGTGATCGGACGGGCGTCGTCGGCGCGGGCGAGCGCGGCCAGGCCGGCCCAGACGGCGCGTGCGACGTCTGCGGATACGGTCCGGCGCTCGTCCACCTGCGACACCGGCAACCGCTCCAGGACAGCCGGCCAGTCGTGTCCGGGCAGGTCAGCCAGGTCGTGGAGCCCGCCGAGCGCGGCCAGGACGTCGTCGTCGAGCCCGGCGGTCGCGGGCGGAGCGGGCGGCAGCAGCGGCGTGTCACCGAGCGCGAACGGCGCACCGACTCGACGTCGCAGGAACCACGCCGTGTACGACACGGCCTGCCGGCCGGGGGCGTCCGGGGAACGCACGGGGGTCAGGAGCGCGCGGCGCAGGCCAGGGTCGGCCGACACCCGGCCGAGCGCTGCGGCGAGCGGGCCAGGTCCGGCGTCCGCCGGCTCGCGCAGCGCGTCGAGGTCCGAGACCGCCTCGACGTCCCCGATCCACGCGCCCGGACCCAGCTCGTCCGCGAGGTGCTCCAGGTACTCGTCCCAGTCGGAGAGCCACCCGGCGGGGTCGTCGGGCCCGTAGTCGGCGTCGTCACCGTCGGCGGTCACGACGTCGGCGACCCGGTACACGACGAGGTCGGCGCGGGCGCCGGCGGCGGCGAGGGCGGCCGGCCCCCAGCGTTCGACGACGTCGTCCCGCACCAGGGCGAGGTCCACGTGCTCGGCCGCCCACGTACCGGGCAGAGCCGCCTCGCGCAGCGGCACGACGTCGCCGTCCGCCACCACCGGCAGCTCGCCCAGCCAGAAGGGCAGGTCGGCCGAGCCGGTCCCGGCCGCCAGCCGGACCAGCTCGAGCACCGCCACGACCACCTCGGCGGGCGTCGGGTCGTCGAGCACGCCCGGCTCCCACACGTCCGGGTCCCGCACGTCCGGGTCCCGCACGTCCGGATCCCGCACGTCCGGCGACACGGCGTCGGACGGCGACGCACCCGCCATCGACGGCGCCGACAGGACGGCCCCGAGATGCTCGGCGTCGCCGTCGTCGAGCACGTCTTCGCCGGCGGCGAGCGCCGTCGACCGGACCGCCGGGTCCGCGAGGAGCCCGTGCGGGGTGGTGGAGACGGCGCCGGCCCGTTCGAGCAGCGGGTGCGCCACGTCCGGATGCACCACGCGGACTCCGAGCGCACGGGCGACCCGGGCGAGGTGCGGTGCGTCGAGCAGCACGGTGCCGCGGGCGCCGCGGGTCACGCGGCCGTCGGCGAGCGGGAGCGGCGCCCCGGCGACCGCCTCCAGCACCGTGGGCTCGCCGGCGTGCGGGGCGATGGCGTCGAGGGCGGCACGGATCACGCCGGGTTCGGGCGGCAGCGCCTCGACCACGTCGGCGAGGTCGACGGAGTCGGCACCCAGCGAGCGGGCGAGCGCCTGGTACCGCACCGGCACGGTGACCAGGGCCGCCGAGGTACCAGCGGCGAGGGCGGAGGCCAGGGCCGGGTCCTCGCCGAGCGGTCCGGCGAGGAAGGCCGCACCCCTCGGCGCGATGCGCAGCGCCATACCGGGCGTGCCGTCGGCGCCCGCTGCCTGGCTGCGCTCGGACGCCTCGGCAAGCACGCTCAGCCGGAGGAGCGGGGTGTCGCGCAGGGCCGCGTCGGCCGACGCGCGGACCGCGGCGTCGACGTCGCCGGCGGGCAGCCCGGTCGGCGCGAGGCCGAGGACCTCGCGCTCGGCGCCGAGCTCGCCCAGGAACGCGGCGTAGGCGCGGCCGGCCTCCGCGGCCACCCGGTCCGACGTCGGGCCGGGGAGCACACCTCGCCGTCCAGGGTCGACGGGGAACGACGCGATGAGCAGGGCCGGGAACGTGAGCCGCACGTCGGTGGGGGTCGGCGCGTGCAACGCCGCGCTCTCCGCCGCGCGTCCGCCGCTGACCGGCAGTGCCCAGAGCACCGACCAGTCAGGACGACGCGCCTCGGACGGCAGGCTGTCGTCGGGCCCGAGCACGCCGGACGCGCTGTGCACGCGCCACCGTGAACCGACGTCGCGCAGCACGCGCCGGCTCGGTGACGGCGTCGCACTGTGCGGTTCAGAACCCGGCTGACCTGCGAAGTCATCCTCGATGACCACCTCGTCGAGTGCCGGGAGTGCGAGCAGGAGGGCGTCGTCGAGCGTGGCGAGCTGAGCCCGGACGGCGGCCACGGCGTCGGCGTCGCGCAGCACGAGCTCGACCACGGTGTCCGGCTCGTCCGGCGTCGTCCCGGGTGCGGGGAACGGGAGTCGCAGCACGGGCAGCGCGTCGCCGCGGGACCGAGCCTCGCCCCTGAGCCCTGCCTCGCGGGCGACGTCGGCGGCGAGATCGGCACCCTGCGCGACCTCGAGGCCCAGCTCCGCGCGCGTACCCGCGAGCGAGAAGCGCACGCCACCGGTGCGCGACCGGACGACCACGTCGTCGGACACCGAGCGGACGGCGGCGAACCCGACGCCGAACCGCCCCACGGCACGCATCGCCTCGCCGGAACCTTCGCTCGAGCCCTCCTCGGCGTCGGCCGAGACCTTCGCGGAGGCCCTGAGAGACGCCAGCGACGCGACGCCGGCGGCGTCGAGCGGCGCACCGGTGTTGGCGGCGACGAGGCGTCGGCCCCCGCCGCCGTCCGGCTCCAGCCGGAACGTCAGCCTGCCGGGGATCCCGGCGCGGGCGGCGGCGTCGGCGGCGTTCTGCGCGAGCTCGACCACCACCCGGTCGCGGTAGTAGCCGCGGGCGTGGTCCTCCTCGGAGTTCGCGTCCTCGCGGAAGCGCGTGGGCGACGCACGCCACGCCTCGGTCACCGCGCGCCGCAGCGCACCGGTGCCGAAGGGGTCGCGGGTCACGCGGAGGGTTCGTCCTCGGCGGGGGTGGTCTCGACAGGCTCGACCTCGTGCTCGTCGATCAGCGGCGCGGACGCGGGCCAGTCGGTCGGGTGCTCCTCGACGTCGGTCTCCGAGTGCGCGCCGCAGCCGTGGTCGAGCGAGACGACCTTGCCGTCGTCGGGCGACCACTCGTTGGCGCACACCCCGAAGAGCTGCCCCATCGAGCCGGACAAAGGGATGAGGAACGCGCAGGTCATGCACTCGGCAGCCGCCGCGACGGCGCCCGGCGTGGTGGGGCCGCGCGTGCCGCGGTACCAGCGCTCGGCGGCCTCGGCCCGGCCCTGCGGGGACAGCACCCGGGTGCGGGCGAGCGCCAGCTCGTCGATCGCCACCTCGTCCACCTCGGGGTCACCCGTCGGGGTGTATCCGGGCTCGAGCCGCGGGTCGTCGGCGCGGAACGGCAGCACGTCACCCGGGCCGACGTCGCCCGGGCGCAGCCGCTCGGACCACGGCAGCCAGGCCGGGGCGAGGATGGCCTCGTCGCCGGGCAGCAGCTCGACCTCGCTGATCGTGGCGGCCCGGCCGCGCGGCACGCGCGTCACGGTCACCGTCCAGTGCCAGCCGCGGTATCCCCGCATGGTCGCGTCGAAGCGGTGGGAGACCACCCGCTCGTCCTCGAAGAAGGTGCCGAGGTGCTCCCCGACGTCCTCCGGTCGCTCGGCGACTTCCTGTGCGGCGGCGCGCGCGAGCTCCGCGGCACCGTTCAGCACGGCGTCTCGGCTCGAGCGTGCGGCGATCCGCCTGGTGAATGTTCGTATGGCGGGCGCGATGGTCGTGACCATGTTCCTCGGGACCTCGTGTGGTTTCAGGCGTCGAAGTCGTCTGCGACCTTGCGCAGCATCTTGGCGAGCAGCTCCGGGTTCTTCGGATAACGCCCCTTGCGCAGATCGTTCGCCACGCGGTCCAGCATCTGCGTGAGATCGCCGACGATCACAGCCATGTCGTCGGCGGGCTTCCGCTTCGCCTTGGCGACCGACGGCGCGGAGTCCAGCACCTTGACCGCGAGCGCCTGGGGACCGCGGCGGCCGTCGGCCACCCCGAAGTCCACCCGTGCGCCCGGCTTGGGGACGACGCCGTCGGGCAGCGCGGAGGCGTGCAGAAATACCTCGCCTCCGTCCTCGTTGGCGATGAAACCGAAGCCTTTGTCGGTGTCGAACCACTTGACCTTGCCGGTGGGCACTGCGACCTTCTTCTGTGCTTGTCGGTACTGCTCAGGGAAACTGCTCAGCAACTGCTCGGACCGGCCCTGGCTGCTGCGAGCTGAGCGCGCCACCTGGACCGGAAGCACCAGGTTACCGGGCGGAACCGTGCCGCGTCGCATGCATTGAGCACTCTTCGCCCGCGCGACCTGCCCGGGCCCGGTCCGGGAGGGTCGTTTGCGGGGGTTTCAGGCCTGGATGCCCAGGTCCGCGGCGAGGCGTAGCGCCACCTCGTCCAGCCATGCCTCGGGGTCCGCGATCGACCCCACCTGGTGCCCGAACAGCTCGAACGAGATCACCCCGAACAGCTCGGTCCATGCCATGACGGCGCGCCGGATGGTCTCAGGCAGCTCGTCGTCCGCCCGTCCGGCACTCTCGATGAGCCCGTGCTGCGCGACGAAGGCGAGCGCCGGCGCGACGGTCCCCGGGTCCGCCGCGGCGCCCGGGGCGGCGGCCGGCACCACCGGCGGGCGCGCCCCGGCCGCGTAGCCGTCCCCCACTATGCGGATGAGCACGCGTACCACCCGCGTCGCGGGGTCGACGGTGTCCCGCGGTGCGGCGTAGCCGGGCACCGGCGTGCCGTAGAGCAGCCCGAACTCCCCTGGGTGCGTGACGCACCAGGTCCGGACCGCGCGGAAGGTGGCGAGCCAGCGCGCGGTGACGTCCGAACGGTCGGCGACGGAGGCGTCCGCGGCCTCGGCGGCGGTGCCGAGCTCGTCGTACGCCTCGATGAGCAGGGCGGTGAGCAGCGCGTCGCGGCTCGGGAAGTACCGGTAGACGGCAGAGGAGACCATCTCCACGTCGCGGGCGACGGCGCGCAGCGACAGCCCGGCGGCGCCGTCGGTGGTCAGCCGCGTGCGGGCCGAGTCGAGGATCTCGCGGGTGATGGTCTCGCGGGCGAGGGCGCGTGCTGTTCGGGCCGGGCTCATGGCCCCAGGGTGCCACCGATGGATCACCGCACACAAACGCGAGCACTGCTCTTGCCAAGGCGCACCCGCTCGTGCCACGCTTGCGACATCGAACGAGAGCACCGCTCTCAGAATGGAGCAATGATCGTGACTGACCGCCACCTCATCGTCGGAGCCGGCCCCATCGGCACCCATGTCGCCGCCCTGCTGGCCGAGCGCGGCTCCCGCGTCGCCGTCGCGAGCCGTTCGGGCCGCAGTACCGGGGTCGACGGCGTCGAGCACCTCGCCCTCGACGCCTCGGACGCCGACGCGCTGTCCCGCGCCGCCGACGGCACCGACTACCTCTACAACTGCGCCAACCCCGGCGACTACACACAGTGGGAGCGGGTCTGGCCCTCGCTCGCCGCCTCGCTCCTGTCAGCCGCCGAGCGTTCCGGCGCCGTCTACGCGATCACGGGCACGCTCTACCCGTACGGCCCGGTCGACGTCCCGCTCTCCGAGGACCTGCCCGACGCCGCGACCGACCACAAGGGCCGTCTCCGCGCCCGGATGTGGGCGGACGCCAAGGCCGCGCACGACGCCGGGCGGCTGCGCGCCGTCGAGATCCGCGGTTCCGACTACATGGGGCGCGGTGTCGGCGGCAACGGCCACATCTCGCGCCAGGTTCCTACCGCGCTGCAGGGCAAGCGCGCCGTGATGATGGGCCGCACCGACCTGCCCCACACCTTCACCGACGTCGCGGACGCGGCGCGCACCCTGGTCGCCGCCGCCGGGGATCCGGGTGCCCACGGCAGGGTCTGGCACGTCCCGAGCAACGCGCCGCGGACCCAGGCGGAGGCCCTCACCGACGTCCTGGCGAGTGTCGGCAGGCCGCCGGTGAAGGTCTCCTCCCTGCGCGGTGTCGCTCTCGGCGCCACCGCGCTGGTCTCCCCCTTCATGCGGGAGATGCGCGAGATCATCTACCAGTGGGAGCGCCCGTACGTCCTGGACGACACTGCCGCCCGTGCGCGCTTCGGCATCACCCCGACGCCGTGGGAGGAGGTCTGCCGCCGCACGGCGCAGCTCTGAGGCGGCCCCGGGCGTGGACCGGCCGAACTTCGACCCCGGAAACCCGCGTAGCATCGTCAGGATGGCCTCCTCGCTCCCCGCAGCGCCGGCGGCGGCCACGCGGCACTTCGCCGACGACCTCCGGCAGCGCTCGGACACCGCGCTCGCCGCGCTCCTGCGCGCCCGTCCTGATCTAGCCGCGCCCTCTCCCTCCACGCTGCGTTCGCTCGCGGCCCGTGCCTCCAGCCGCACCTCTCTCGAGCGCGCTCTCGCCCGCTCCGACGCCCTGATCCTGCAGGTGCTGGAGGCGGTGCTCGCCCTGGAGCCCGTCTTCCGCCTGCCGTCCGGACCCCCGGAGGAGAGCTCCGGCGGGTCGGCTCTCGCCGGGCCGCTCAGCGCCGAGGTCGTCACCTGGGCGCTCGGCGGGTCGGCGGAGGACGGACCCCGTGTCGACGCCGCCGTCCGCCGCGCCGTCGAGCAGGCCCTGCTCTGGGACGCGGGCGGCGAGTACGGCACCACGCTCGACCTGCGCACGGTGCCGGGCCTCGACGAGCTGCTCGGCCCGAACCCCGCGGGGCTGGGGCCGCACCTCGACCCCGTCCCGGCCGGGCTGACCGAGGCGGTGGGCCACGCGCTCGGGTCGGCCACCGCCAGGACCGAGACCGCGGCGGCGCTGGGCGCGCTCCTCACCGCAGCGCCGCCCGGTGCCCGCGCGATCCTCGACGCGCTCGCCTGGGGTCCCCCGGTCGGCGTCGTGCCGCCAGCGGGCACCCGGCCGCGGGACGCCGTGAACTGGCTGGTCACCGAGCATCTGCTGGTCCGGTCGGACGCCAGGCACGTCGTGCTGCCGCGCCTGGTCGGGCTGGCGCTCCGCGACGGGCACACCCATCGCGAGCCGCGCACCCTGCCGCCCGAGCCGCAGGGCCGGGCGGTACCGACCGCCACCGCCGACGCCGAGGCGGCGAGCGCGGCGCTCGAGCTCGTCCGGCGCGTGCGGCTGCTCCGGCAGTCGTGGGACGAGAGCCCGCCGTCGGTCCTGCGCGCAGGAGGCCTGGGCGTGCGCGACCTGCGCAGGGTCGCCGCCCAGCTGGAGACGGACGAGCAGGCGACGGCGTTCGTGGTCGAGGTCGCCGCGCTGGCCGGCCTCGTCCGGGACGACGGCGAGGTGCCGCCGTCGTACGTGCCGACCGTCACCGACTGGGACGACCTGGACGACGCCGCCCGCTGGGCGCGGCTCGCCGAGGCCTGGCTGGCCTCCCGCAGGGCACCGTGGCTCGTGGGCTCCCGCGACGACAAGGGGGCGCTCCGGGCGCCGCTGTCACCGGACCTGCAGCGGCCGTGGGTGCCCAGGCTGCGCAACGGCGTGCTGGGCGTGCTCGCGGCCGAGCCCGCCGGTGGCACCGTCCTCGCGCCCGCACCCGAGGACGTGGTCGAGGTGCTGACCTGGCACACGCCGCGCTCCGTGCCGCCCGCGACCGCGGTCGAGGGTCTGCTGATCGAGGCCGAGTGGCTGGGCGTGACGGGGGCCGGCGCGCTCTCGACGCCGGGCCGGGCGCTGCTCACGCCGGGGGACGAGCCCGCTGAGGCGCTGCGCGCCGTCCTGCCCCACGAGGTGGACGAGATCCTGCTCCAGGGCGACCTGACGGGGATAGTCCCCGGCCGGCCGTCGCGCGGGCTCGCGCGGCTGCTGGAGCGGTCGACGGACATCGAGTCCCGAGGCGCCGCGACCACCGTGCGGTTCAGCCCGGCGTCCGTCACGCGGGCGCTCGACCAGGGCGAGACCGCCGACGGCATGCTCGACGAGCTCGCCCACCGGTCCCCGGTGCCGGTCCCGCAGCCCCTGGAGTACCTCGTCCGGGACACCGCACGGCGGCACGGCGCGGTGCGGGTGGGTACCGCGTCGTCCTACCTGCGGGCCGCCGACGCGACGGTGCTCGCCGGCCTCGAGCACGACCCGACGCTCGTGGGCCTCGGCCTGGTGCGGCTCGCGCCGACCGTGCTCGCGGCGTCCGTCCCCGCGGCGGCCCTGCACGAGGCGCTGCGCAAGCGCGGCCTGGTCTCGGCCCTCGAGGGACCGGACGGGCGCGTGCTCGTCGCCCGCCGGGGCGTGACGGGCCGGGCGATGCCGGCTCCCCGCTCGGCGGCGGCCATCCGGACGGGCGCCTCCGCGTCCGCCGAGGTCGTCGACCGCACCCCCGACCCGGAGGCGCTGGTCGCCGACCTGCGCGCCGTGGAGGACGCGGCGCGCGCAGGCGCCATGGCCCGGGCCGACGCCGCAGAGGTCGCGCGGTCGGTCTCGACGTCCGGCGGCGGCATCCCGCTGCGTGGGTACCGCGTCGTCAGCCCCGTGCCACCTCGGCCGGAGCCGTCGGCGGACCGGCCCAGGCCGGGTGCCCTGGAGCCGCTCGCGGCTGCCGACGCGCCGTCCCTGGACCGCCCGGTGACATCTGCCGCGGCCGTCGACGCGGGCGCCCTGGAGGAGGACCCGGGAACACAGCACCCCGCTGACGGGTTGGCACTGCTGCGCGACGCGCTCCGCGACGGCACCACGGTGATCGTCGAGGTGGCCGGTCACACCGGCCGGCTGGAGCGCCGCGAGCTGAAGCCCCTGAACCTCGACGGCGGGCGGCTCCGTGCTCTCGACCCGGATCGAGAGGCCGAGCTGACGATCGCCGTCCACCGCATCGCGTCGGTCCTGCCGACGTCATCCACGCCGTAGGCAGCAGTCCGCCGCCGGCCGCAGAACCGCTGTAGCTGCAGCAGGCGCAGCAGCAGGACCAGAGCAGAACTGAGGGAGACCCCATGCCCGACGGCCCGTTGATCGTGCAGAGCGACAAGACGCTCCTGCTGGAGGTCGACCACCCGGACGCCGAGAGGGCGCGGCGCTCGATCGCGCCGTTCGCCGAGCTGGAGCGCGCGCCCGAGCACGTGCACACCTACCGCCTGACGGCGCTGGGCCTGTGGAACGCGCGCGCGGCCGGCCACGACGCGGAGCAGGTGGTGAGCACGCTCCTCGAGTTCAGCCGCTACCCGGTGCCGCACGCGCTGCTGGTCGACGTCGCCGAGACGATGGCCCGCTACGGGCGCCTCGTGCTGTCGCAGGACCCGGCGCACGGCCTGGTGCTGCGCACCACCGACCGGGCGGTCCTCGCGGAGGTGCTGAAGTCACGGCGCACCGCCGGCCTGGTCGGCGAACGGCTGGACGAGTCGACCGTCCTGGTGCACCCCTCCGAGCGCGGCCACCTCAAGCAGGTGCTGCTCAAGCTCGGCTGGCCGGCCGAGGACCTCGCGGGCTACGTCGACGGCGAGAAGCACCCGATCGAGCTCAGCCCGGTCACGAAGCCGCGGACCGAGCACGAGAAGGCCAAGCCGTGGGAGATGCGGCCCTACCAGGCGCAGGCGGTCGACGGGTTCTGGCACGGCGGTTCGGGCGTCGTGGTGCTGCCCTGCGGCGCAGGCAAGACGATCGTCGGCGCCGGCGCGATGGCGAAGTCGGGCACGACGACGCTGATCCTGGTGACCAACACCGTGAGCGCGCGCCAGTGGCGCGACGAGCTGGTGCGGCGCACGACGCTGACCGAGGACGAGATCGGCGAGTACTCCGGCGCCCGCAAGGAGATCAAGCCGGTCACCATCGCCACCTACCAGGTGCTGACCACCAAGCGGAAGGGCGTCTACACGCACCTCGAGCTGCTGGACGCCCGCGACTGGGGCCTGGTCCTCTACGACGAGGTCCACCTGCTCCCGGCCCCGGTGTTCCGGATGACGGCGGACCTCCAGGCCCGCCGTCGGCTCGGCCTCACCGCCACCCTCGTGCGCGAGGACGGCCGCGAGGACGAGGTGTTCAGCCTCATCGGGCCCAAGCGGTTCGACGCGCCGTGGAAGGACATCGAGGCACAGGGCTACATCGCGCCCGCCGACTGCGTGGAGGTGCGCCTGACGCTCCCGGAGAGCGAGCGCATGACGTACGCGACGGCCGAGATGGAGGACAAGTACCGGCTCGCCGCGTCGGCATCGGGCAAGAAGAAGGTGGTGGAGCAGATCGTGGCGCGCCACCCGGACGACCAGGTGCTCGTGATCGGGCAGTACATCGACCAGCTCGAGGAGCTGGCCGAGCACCTCGACGCGCCGATCATCACCGGGGCGACCACCAACAAGGAGCGGCAGCGGCTCTTCGGGGCGTTCCGCGAGGGCGAGATCTCGCGCCTCGTCGTGAGCAAGGTCGCCAACTACTCGGTGGACCTGCCGGAGGCCTCGGTGGCGATCCAGGTGTCGGGTTCCTTCGGGTCCCGACAGGAGGAGGCGCAGCGTCTCGGGCGCATCATGCGGCCCAAGGCGGACGGCCGCACGGCGCACTTCTACGCCGTGGTCGCACGGGACACCGTCGACCAGGACTTCGCGGCGCACCGGCAGCGGTTCCTGGCCGAGCAGGGTTACGCCTACCGCATAGTCGACGCCGAGGACCTGGACGAGTCGCCGGCGGACTCCGCGGCTTCCTGACCGTCGAAGGCCTGCTCGGCCCGCTGCTGAGCAGGCCACCGGCGAGGTTGTGAAAATGCGCTTCACGCTGGGCGTTTACCTGGGGATTCGTTGCAGATCTGCAACGTCACGCTCTCCGATTGCGTGGTCTTGAACCCGGGGTGACTATCAGGACGTGATCGAGTCCCCAGCTAGGCACGAGCATCAGCACGAACCCAGTACCCGGCCATCCGGGGGCTGGGCGGTCGTGGCCTTCGCGGGCCTTGTCGGTGTCGTGCTGGCGGCCACCTCCCAGGCCGCCAACGCCACGGTCACCATGCCGGCCGACCCCGTGCCCTCGGTCTCGCCGCGCCTGTCCGCGAAGGTTCAGGCGGAGCTGATGTCGGACGTGCTCCCGGCGTCGCCGCCGATCACGCTCACCGACCAGGTGACGGACGGCGCCGGCGCGCTCAGCGACGCCGAGCGCCAGGACGTCGACTCCGCGCTCGACCGGCTCGCCGGCGAGTCGGACCTGCGCATGTTCGTCGTGTACATCGAGAGCTTCGACGGCACGGAGCCCGTTGACTGGGCCAACGCGAGCGCCAACCAGTCGGGCCTCGGCCCGGACGACCTGCTGCTGGCCGTCGCCACTGTCGACCACGAGTTCGGGCTGTCCGCCGACACCAACGTCCCCCTCACCACGGGGCAGCTGCGCTCCATCGACAGAGCGGTGGCATCAGCGGTCGAGGACGAGCGGTGGGCGCCCGCCGCGACGGACGCCGCCGACGCCGTCCGGCGGGCCGCCACCGCCGCGACCAGCCCGCTCCTCGTCGCCGGCATCGCACTGGCCGCGGTGCTCGTGCTCGCCGCGCTCGGGTACGTCCTGTGGCGCTTCGCCCTCCCCCGGGTCCTGCCCCGGCTCACCGAGCGCTCCGCGACGGCCGGTGGCCCGGCGCCGGACGAGCTCGCCGACCTGCCCGTCCCCGAGCTCGACGACCGCGCCTCAAGCTCCCTCGTCCGCATCGACGACGCGCTCAAGACGTGCGAGCAGGAGCTCGGCTTCGCCCGTGCGGAGCTGGGGGCCGACGCGACGAGGGACTTCGAGCTGATCCTGGCCCGCGCCGCCGCCGACGTCCGGCAGGCCTTCGCGATCCGGCAGGAGCTGGACGTCGCCGCGCAGGCGGAGGACACGCAGGCCGACGGCGCCCCGCCGGCCGAACATCGCGAGGCCGAGGAGCACCGCCCGGTGCTCGGGGACGCCGAGCGGCGCGCGCGCCTGACCCGGGTCATCGCGCTGTGCGAGAGCGCAGCCGACACGCTCGACGCGCGCACCCGCGCGTTCGACGACCTGCGCCGGCTGCAGCAGCGCGCGCCCGAGCTGCTGACCGACGTCGTCGCCAGGGAGCCGGAGGTCACCGACCGGGCGGCTGTGACGCGCGCGACCCTCGAACGGCTCGCCGGAAGGTATCCCGCGGAGGCGCTGGCGATGGTCTCGGGCAACCCCGAGCAGGCCGAGCTGCTGGTGGTCAACGCCAGGGCGGCGGTGTCCGCCGGGCGTTCCGCCCTGGAGGCAGGGCAGAAGGCGGTGGCCGTCGCGCACGCGAGGGGTGCGCAGAACGCGCTGGGCCAGGCGGTCATGCTGCTCGACGCCGTCGACGCCACCGCCGCGCACCTCGACAGGGCAGCAGAACGACTCGACAAGTCGATAGCGTCACTGACGCAGGACGTGGTCGCCGCCCGGTCCGTCGAGGGCGACTTCCGGGTGACCCTCGCGCGCACCGCCGCGCAGGCCTCGCTCAAGCACGTCGAGGTCACGCGGGAAGGCGGTGACCCGCTCGCCGGGCTGCAGCGCATCGCGGCCGCTGAGGCCGCGCTCGACGCGGCTCTCGCCGGCACCCGGGACTTCACGGAGGTCGCGGCCCGGGCGTCCGCGCTGCTGCGGGACACCCTCGGCCGGGTCGACGAGCAGCTCCGGCAGACCGCCGACTTCGTCGCGACGCGCCGCGGCGCCGTCGGCTCGCCCGCGAGGACGCGGCTCGCGGAGGCGACAAGACTGGCCGACGCCGCCCGCTCGCTCCAGCCGGTCGACCCCGCCGCCGCCCTCGGGGAGGCCCAGCGTGCGAGCAAGCTCGTACAGGAGGCCGCGCGGCTCGCCCGCGAGGACGCGGACGCCGTCGTGATCGCGGCCGCCGCCAAGGCGGAGCCCGACGCGGACGGCTCGGACGAGAACGGCCCCATCACCGGCGGCATGATGCTCGGCGGCATCCTGCTCGACCCGAAGGTCGTGCGTTCCCGCAGGCACGCCGCTACCGCACGGATCGGTGGCGGGTTCGGCGGCGGCGGTTTCGGTGGCGGACGTCCGGGAACGCTCCGGAGGCTCGGCACAGTCCGTGCGTGGTGGCCGACGCCTGCGAGATAACGCGTCGCACGTCACACCCCGGGTGGGTGCCTCGGGCAAGGGGATCGGGAGTAATTTGTCCTGCCGGTCTCCTGGACCCGGGCGATCGGCTGATCCCCACGAGAGGTAGCCACATGAAGAAGCTCGCCCTGCCCGCCCTCCTGCTCCTCGCCCCGCTGCTCGCATCCTGTGCGGCAGGCGGCTCCCCCGGTGCGGCCGCGTCGTCCGCTCCGCCGCCGGCCGAGCACCCCGCCGGCGAGGTGCACTGGTCGTACGACGGCGAGGAGGGCCCGGACGAGTGGGGCCACCTGGCCAAGGACTTCGCGGAGTGCGAGGCCGGCGACGCGCAGTCGCCCATCGACCTGCCCGACCACGCCGAGACGAAGCTGACGGCGCACCCGAAGATCTCGTCGTCGCCCACCGTCGGGGAGTCGGTCGACACCGGCCACACGATCCAGCTCGTACCCGACGGCGACGCGTCCGAGGTCGAGTGGAAGGACAACGAGTTCGACCTGGCCCAGGTGCACTTCCACATGCCGTCGGAGCACACCGTCGAGGGCAAGGCGCTGGACGCCGAGTTCCACTTCGTCCACACCACCGAGGACGGTCAGGCGCTCGTCCTCGGCGTCCTCGCCCAGGAGGGCGACGAGAACGACGCCTGGCAGCCGTTCATCGACGGCGCGGCCGAGCCGGGCTCCGACGAGCTGCCGATCGACGTCGCGGCGATGCTGCCGGCCGACCCGACGTTCGAGGAGTACGCGGGCAGCCTGACGACGCCACCGTGCACCGAGGGCGTCGACTGGGTCGTCTACCACGAACCCATCGAGCTGTCGGCGGAGCAGATAGCGGTCCTCAAGCAGGCCTACGACCACAACGCCCGCCCGATCCAGCCGCAGGGCGACCGCGAGGCGTACGAGGGCACGGTCACGATCTCGAACGACTGAGTGCTGGTACGCCGAGGTAGAGCGCTTGTCCGGGTCTCCCTCGTGACATGAGGGAGACCCGGACAAGCGCTCTACCTCGGCATCACCGGTACGCGGCCCGCTACAGGTAGCGGAGCGGGTCGAACTCTTCGATCGGGATGATCCGGACGCGCGGCAGCATCGTCGTGAAGGCGTCGGCGTCGGCCTCCAGGTCGTACATGACCAGGCCGCGCTGCTCCAGCTCCGTGAACCGGGCGTTGACGAACTCCCGGAAGCCCAGCAGGCCCACGCGCCGGTCGTCGTCGTCGAGCAGCGCCTCGATCTGCGGCAGGAAGTCGCCGTCGTGGCTCGCGAGCAGCACGTCGCCGGGACGGTCCATCAACGCGTCGAGCGTGCGCTGGATACCGACGTCGACCACCTTCTCCGAACCCTGCGCCGCAAGCGGGATGGGCTTGTAGCCCATAGCGAGCAGCGCCTGCACGAACGGCATGGGCATCTGGCCGGACGTCGCGTTCAGGAAGAAGAGCGGCACGACCTCCTGCGACCACACCTTCTCCGCGAAGGCGGAGATGCGGTCCCAGCGGGGACGCTCCTCGGGTGCGGGACGGCGGTTCAGCACGTTCATGCCGAGCGTGGCGTCGATGTTCTCACCGTCGACGATGAGATACGTGCGCCGGGGCGTCTGCCCTGGAACCTGCGGGAACGGTGCTGACATGCCCCCCAGCCTAGCCGCGTGGCAGGTGGCGGGCCGGACAGCTGATCCGTTCGGACGCCGGGCGATTTCCCGGGCGAATCTCAGGCACTCCTCAGGAACCGGTCGCACACTGGAAGCATGGCTACTCCTGAGGCGCGTCTCGTCGTGGTCGACGACGAACCGAACATTCGCGAGCTCCTGTCCACCTCCCTGCGCTTCGCGGGCTTCGAGGTGCATGCGGCAGCGGACGGCAACGGCGCACTTCAGCTCGTCCGCGACGTCGAGCCCGACCTCGTGGTGCTCGACGTGATGCTCCCCGACATGGACGGCTTCACCGTGACCCGCCGGATGCGGGCTACCGGCAGGCACACCCCCGTCGTCTTCCTGACCGCGAAGGACGACACGCAGGACAAGGTGCAGGGCCTCACCGTCGGCGGCGACGACTACGTGACCAAGCCCTTCAGCCTCGAAGAGGTGGTCGCCCGGATCCGCGCGGTGCTGCGCCGCACGGGCGTGCCGGCCCCCGAGGAGGAGGCGGTGCTGCACGTCGGAGACCTGGAGATGGACGAGGACTCGCACGAGGTGCGGCGCGCGGGCGTCGAGGTGGACCTGTCCCCCACCGAGTTCAAGCTGCTGCGCTACCTCATGCTCAACTCCGGCCGCGTCCTGTCCAAGGCGCAGATCCTGGACCACGTGTGGCAGTACGACTGGGGCGGCGACGCGAACATCGTCGAGTCGTACATCTCCTACCTGCGGCGCAAGATCGACACCCTGGAGATCGACGGCGAGATGCTGCCGCCCCTGATCCACACGAAGCGCGGAGTGGGGTATCTGCTCCGCGCTCCGCAGCCCGCCCGTGCTTGAGCGCATCAAGGAGCGCCTGTCCGGCATCCCGCTGCGCGCCCGGCTGGTCGCGATCATCTCGCTGCTGCTCGCGGCGGGGCTGGGCATCGCGGCGATCGCGACGACGACTGTCGTGTCGTACTTCCTCGTCGACGAGGTCGACTACGAACTGCACATGGCCGCCCTCAGTGTGACCAGCGACGTTCCACAGGGCCCGACACAGGGCCTACCCAGCGACTACTACGTCCAGGTCACCCACGAGAACGGTGAGGTCCGCAAGTACGGCACGGAGACGGTGACACGCTTCGGCACGCCCGACCTGCCGACCACGACGTTCGACGAGGCCTCGGACGCCACAGTCAAGGCGTACACCGTGCCCGCCGTGACGGACACCGCTGGAAGCGAGAGCTGGCGTGCGATCACCCTCGCCGCGACGGTGCGAGCGACCGGCGAGCCGGTAGTCATCCAGGTGGCGCTACCGCTGGTCGGCATGGACAAGACGATCTCGATCCTGACCCGCACGCTGATCATGTCCGGCCTGGGCATCGTCCTGCTGGGCGGGCTCACCGCATGGGTCCTGGTCGAACGATCGCTCCGGTCGCTCCGGTCCGTCGAGCACACGGCAGCCCAGATCGCGGCGGGCGACCTCTCGCAGCGCGTCCCCGAGGCCCCCGCCGGCACGGAGATGGGCTCCCTCGCTGCGTCGCTCAACGCGATGCTGACGCAGATCGAGCGGGCCTTCGCCGCACAGGAGGCCTCAGAGGTGCGGATGCGCCAGTTCGTCTCGGACGCGTCCCACGAGCTGCGCACGCCGGTCGCGACGATCCGCGGGTACGGCGAGCTGTACCGGATGGGCGCCCTGGACAGCACGGAGAAGGTCGACGACACGATGCTCCGCATCGAGGACGCCGCGCGCCGCATGGGCACGCTGGTGAACGACCTGCTGGTGCTCGCCCGGCTCGACGAGGGCCGCCCGATCGCCCGGGCCGACGTCGACCTGGTCGCTCTCGCGCGCGACTCCGTCCAGGACCTGCACGCCCTGGACCCGACGCGAGAGGTGGCCCTCGTACCGCTCGACGCGGACGCCGCCCCGGACGACCCGGCGGGTCAGGTACCGGACACACTGGTCGTGGAGGGCGACAGCGACCGCCTGCGACAGGTGGTCACCAATCTCATCGGCAACGTCGCGCGGCACACACCGGCGGGTACGCCCGCGGAGGTCGCGCTCGGCGTGCGGAATGACGACGGCGTGGCGGTGCTCGAGGTGCGCGACCACGGCCCCGGCCTCAGCGAGGAGCAGGGCCGCAGGATCTTCGAGCGGTTCTACCGCGCGGACTCGTCCCGCACCCGCGAGTCCGGCGGCTCGGGACTGGGGATGGCGATCGTCGCGGCGATCGTGGGCGCGCACGGCGGGCACGTCGAGGTGGCGCCGACCGACGGCGGCGGCCTCACCGTCCAGGTCACCCTGCCGCTCTGAACCACTGCACAACGTGTCGGAGTCGTGACCAGCATCCAAGACGGTAGTAGTCGCCGCTGACCCATTCGGTAATAGGCTGGCGGTGCAGTGACCGACATCGACCGTTAGGCAGAATTCACATGGGCGTGCTCACGTCTGACGCGCCGCAGTGGTTGCTCACGTCCTTCGTCCGCAGTGCGCTGGGCGCGGGAGCCACGGCGGGGACCGAGGCGATCGAGGAGGTCGGGCAGGCTCTCCTGGGCCGCTGGGCCGACGAGCACCGGGCCTTCCACAACCTGCGCCACCTCGCCGCCGTCCTGCACCGGGTGGACCAGCTGGCCGAGGAGACGCACGAACCCGACCTGGTGCGCCTCGCCGCCTGGTACCACGGTGCGGTGTTCAGCTCCGAGAAGAAGGTGGCCGAGGCCTCGCAGGGTGGCGAGCAGTCGACCGCCTCCGCGCTCCTCGCCCACGACGAGCTGACCGCGCTCGGAGTGCCCGCACGCGCAGCCGACCGGGTGGCCGCGCTGGTCAACGCCATCGTCCGGCACGCGCCGAACCCCTCGGACTTCGACGCCGCGGTGCTGAACGACGCCGACCTCGCGATGCTCGCCGCCGAGCCCCAGCGCTACAAGGAGTACAAGGCGGCGGTGCGCGCGGAGTACGCGCACATCCCGATCGAGGACTACCTCAGGGCGCGGATCCGGGTCATCGAGCGGCTGCTCGCCCGCAAGTCGCTGTTCCTGAGCCCGATGGGCGCCGCGTGGGAGGAGCCCGCGCGGCAGAACCTCGACATGGAGCTGCACCGGCTGCGCAAGGAGCAGTCGAAGCTCGACGCCGTCTGACCCGGACCCTCCCCACGGCCGGGCAGCGCTCCGAGCACGACCACACCTCCGGCTGGGGCGCGCCTGTGCACAGCCGGCCCCGGACACCCTCCGCCGTCGGGCCGCCCGTACCTACCGTCGGGTGGACGACGCCGGACCGGCCGGCGCGCGGGAGGGATGACCATGCGGTTCGAGGTCGACAGCGACCAGGTGGAGCAGGCGGGCGCGGCAGTGGCGGGCTCTGTGGCGACAGTGCGGACGGAGGTGGGGGCGCTGATGCGCAATCTCGACGCCCTGCAGGCGACCTGGCACGGTCCGGCGGCCGCCGCGTTCGGCGGCACCGTCGCGCAGTGGCGCGGGGCGCAGGCGCAGGTGGAGGGCGCCCTGGACGCGATCCAGGCGGCCCTGACGGCCGCTGCCCGCACCTATGCGGAGGCGGAGGCGGCAGCCACGCGCATGTTCTCCTGACGAGTTCTCACAAATGGCCGACGCCGGCCGGTCACCCTCCGTGAGAGGGTGACCGGCCGGCGTCGGACAGGTTGCCTGGGCCGAGGCCCGGGCTGGTCAGGCAGGACTCAGAAGTCCATGCCGCCCATGCCACCGGTCGGGTCGCCGCCCTGGGCGCCCGCGGGCTCCGGCTTGTCGGCGACGACTGCCTCGGTGGTGAGGAACAGCGCGGCGATCGAGGCCGCGTTCTGCAGAGCAGAACGGGTCACCTTGACCGGGTCGTTCACGCCCGCGGCGAGCAGGTCCTCGTACACACCGGTCGCGGCGTTCAGGCCCTGACCGGCGGGGAGGTTGCGCACCTTCTCCGCGACGACGCCACCCTCGAGGCCGGCATTGATCGCGATCTGCTTGAGCGGCGCGTCGATGGCGGCACGCACGATCGAGGCACCGATCGCCTCGTCGCCCTCGAGCTCCAGCTTGGCGAACGCGACGGCACCGGCCTGGATGAGGGCCACGCCACCACCGGCGACGATGCCCTCCTCGACGGCAGCCTTCGCGTTGCGAACGGCGTCCTCGATGCGGTGCTTGCGCTCCTTGAGCTCGACCTCGGTGGCCGCGCCGGCCTTGATGACGGCGACGCCACCGGCCAGCTTGGCGAGGCGCTCCTGCAGCTTCTCGCGGTCGTAGTCCGAGTCGGACTTGTCGATCTCGCTGCGGATCTGGTTCACGCGACCGGCGATGAGGTCGGCCTCGCCGGCACCCTCGACGATCGTGGTCTCGTCCTTGGTGACGACGACCTTGCGCGCCTGGCCGAGCTCCTCGAGCGTCGCGTTCTCCAGCTTGAGGCCCACCGTCTCGGTGATGACCTGGCCGCCGGTGAGGATCGCGATGTCCTGCAGCATGGCCTTGCGGCGGTCGCCGAAGCCCGGCGCCTTGACGGCGACGGACTTGAAGGTGCCACGGATCTTGTTCAGCACCAGGGTCGCCAGGGCCTCGCCCTCGACGTCCTCGGCGATGATGAGGAGCGACTTGCCCGACTTCATGACCTGGTCGAGCAGCGGCAGCATGTCCTTGACGTTCGAGATCTTCGACTCGACGATCAGGACGTACGGGTCCTCGAGCACGGCCTCCTGGCGCTCGGGGTCCGTCTCGAAGTAGCGCGCGAGGAAGCCCTTGTCGAAGCGCATACCCTCGGTGAGCTCGAGCTCGAGGCCGAACGTGTTCGACTCCTCGACGGTGATGACGCCTTCCTTGCCCACCTTGTCGAGGGCCTCGGCGATGAGCTCGCCGATCGCCGGGTCACCGGCCGAGATCGCGGCCGTGGCGGCGATCTCTTCCTTGGTCTCGATGTCCTTGGCGGCGTTCAGCAGCTGCTCGGTGACGGCCTCGACGGCCTTCTCGATGCCACGCTTGATGGCGATCGGGTTGGCACCGGCGGCAACGACACGCAGGCCCTCCTTCACGAGCGCTTGGGCGAGCACGGTGGCGGTGGTGGTGCCGTCACCCGCGACGTCGTCGGTCTTCTTGGCGACCTCCTTGACGAGCTCGGCGCCGATCCGCTCGAACGGGTCCTCGAGCTCGATCTCCTTGGCGATGGAGACACCGTCGTTCGTGATCGTGGGGGCGCCCCACTTCTTGTCAAGAACAACGTTGCGGCCCTTCGGGCCGAGCGTGACCTTCACCGTGTCGGCGAGCTGGTTGAGCCCGCGCTCCATGCTTCGACGAGCAACCTCGTCGAACGCGATGATCTTGGCCATGGGGATGAATCCTCCGCTGGTGGCTTGTCCAGGCCGGCCGGTGCCCGCGACGGACGGCCTGCCGTCCCGACGATCATGTCTCGTCGTGACCGGAGGCCTCACCATTCGACCATTGCTGTCACTCTCGAACGGAGAGTGCTAAGACATTATTGGCACTCGGACCATGAGAGTGCAAGGCGCGTCCGGGTCGGCTGGGTCACGGACGGAGGTCCGGCAGCGAGCGGACGTCGAACTCCCGCAGCAGCGCCCGGCGGGCGGCGTGCCAGCCACCCATCCCGTGCACGCCCGGCCCGGGCGGGGTCGAGGCGGAGCACAGGTAGAGCCCCTCGGCGACCTGGTAGGGATCAGGTGCGAGCGTGGGGCGCGCGACCATCTGCCACATCGTGGCCGCCCCCGCGGAGATGTCGCCACCCGGATAGTTCTCGTTGTGGCGCTCCATCTGCGCGGCGGGTATGCACCGCGAACCGACGACGACGTCGCGGAAGCCGGGCGCGAACCGCTCGATCTGCCTGGTCACCGCCTCTGTGACGTCCTGCGTGGACCCCGCGGGCACGTGCGCGTACGTCCACAGCGGCCGCACCGGACCGCTGAGCCTGCTCGGGTCGGCGACGCTCGGGTCGCTGACCAGGACCACCGGGTGGTCGGCATGCAGCCCGTGCGAGACGCTGTCCTCCGCGGCCACCAGCTCGGCCCGAGTGCCGCCGACGTGCACGGTGGAGGCGCGCCCGACGTCGGGTACCTGCCAGGGGACCGGACCGTCGAGGACGAAGTCGACCTTGGCCGCCGCGTTCCCGTACTGGAACCGTCGCAGGGCTGCGCGGCGCCTCAGCCGGACCCGGTCGCCGGCGATCCGGAGCAGGGTGCTGGGCGTGGTGTCGAAGAAGACGGCCCGCGCGGGCGGCAGGTCGGACCAGCTCTCGACCCGGCGGCCGGTCTCGACGGTTCCTCCGTGCGCCTCCAGGTCGCGGACCATCGCGTTCACTATCGCCTGGGAGCCACCGACGGGGATCGCCCAGCCGCCGTCGGCGTGCGCGAGCGCCGCGAGGAGCAGGGCCGTCCCCGCGCCCCCGAGCGACGGGAGCGGTGTGATGTTGTGCGCCGCGACGCCGGTGAGCAGCGCCTTGGCCTCGTCCGTGAGGAACCTGCGGTCCCAGCGGGGCCCGCCCTGCTCGAGGAGCGCGGAGCCGAAGTGCAGACCGGGCCCGACCATCGAGGCGAGGGCCCGCACGGGCAGCGTGTGCCCGCCGGAACCGGGCACGCCCTCCGCCATGCCGTGCACCGTCCGCTTGTCGCCCAGAGCGAGCGCCGTGACCTGCCGCCAGTGGGCGGTGAGCGGGCCCAGCAGGTCGCCCCAGGCGTCGCCGTCGGGCCCGAGCCGGTCGGCAGTCCGAGCCAGGTCGCGGAAGGCGATGCCCGCGCGTCCGCCGTCGAGCGGATGGGCGTAGGCGACGTCGGGTGCGACGAGCTCGACACCGCGTGCGGAGAGATCGAAGGACCGGAAGAAGGGCGACGCCCAGGCCATGGGGTGCACGGCGGAGCAGAGGTCGAACAGCATGCCGTCCGCGAGCTCGGGGATCGCGACGGTGCGGGCGCCACCACCGATCGTCGGCTGGGCCTCGAGGACCCGGACCCCTAACCCCGCGCGGGCGAGCGTCACCGCGGCCGCCAGGCCGTTGGGTCCTGAACCCACCACCACCGCGTCGAGCAGGGTCACTCCCCCATCGAATCACGGTATCGGGCCGGACGGCCCATGGCGGGGCCAGTCCTACCGGTCGAGGCTCGCCTGGCGGGGGACCAGGTGCCAGGACGAGCAGCCGCGGTACGGGCGGCTGCTCGGCGGCGTCGGGCATCATCGTCCGGCTGCGCGGAAACGACGGTCGTCATCGACCGTCCAGATCGGACGCCGGGGTCTGGGTCCCGGCTGTCCTGGGGGGCGGCGGGCGACGGGCGGGCCCTTCCCGCCCGTCGTCCCATCGAATCAGAGTGGACGAACCTGCTCTGCCTGCGGGCCCTTCTGTCCCTGCCCCACCTCGAATTCCACTTCCTGCCCCTCGTCGAGGGACCGGTAGCCATCGGACTGGATCGCGCTGTAGTGAACAAAAAGGTCCTGGCCGCCGGCAGTCGGGGTAATAAAGCCATACCCCTTCTCGGCGTTGAACCACTTGACGGTGCCCTGGGCCATGCGTAGTTCTCCTTGTACCTCTGCACGGGACACTCGGTCGACCCGTGGTGGTTCGAGCCTAGTGGTCCGGCTCACACCAGGGAACCCTCTATGTCCCGTATGAGGTATTAAGCGGATGGCGAACGGGCAGGTCAGAGACCTGAGGCACGGTCCGGGCAGGCGAATATCAATCTAGTGGTACGAGCCGGACGGAAAATCGCCCACACTCCGACCCTGCCCGGGAGCCGACCAGTGGTTGACCGAATGCCGACGACAACGCTGCCATCGGCACGCTCAGCCAGCTGGCGTCATCAGCCCGTCGGTGCCGTGAACAGGAAGACCCAGACAGCCTGAGGGGAGCTCGTCACGGCGGCGTTCATGACGACGCTGGCCTCCGGGATGCCCAGGATCGCGGCGGCCGCCTTGGCCTCCTTGTCCCGCCCCTCGCCGTACCAGACGACGTTCGTCCCGGCCGAAGTTACCGCAGAGAGGTCGGTCTCCGGCGGCGTCGCGGTGTATTCCGACCCACCGAGGCCGCCGGAGACGAGGCTCGCATTGGCCGTGGCCGCGAGGCCCTGGACGGTCCCGAGGTTGTACACCATGTACTTCGCAGCGGGGTCGGCCGCCGCGACCAGATCTGCCACGCTCTGCTCAGGCGTCTCTGCCGACGGCGACGGGCTCGGCGAAGCGCTCGGCGCCGAGGCAGAGGCCGAGCCGGATGCCGACACCGAAGGCGACGCGCCACCCTGCGCCTCTGCAGGGTCGTCGCCACCTCCGGACAGCAGCGTGATGCCGCCCCACGCCACGGCGGCGCACACTACGGCGACCAGCAGGAACGGCCAGGCCGAGCTCCAACCGCTGCGCGGCGCGCGGTGCACACCCACCGGTGCGCCCCCGGGGACAGCGACGTCGAACTCGTCGGGCGGGTAGGGGTAGCCACTCTTCGTCACGGCAGAGAGAGTAGCGGGTCGTTGTGACGGATCGGTGCCCGGTCAGTGGTTCTCATCGGCCAACCGTCGTGCAGAGCGCCCCCGCTGGCGGGTCGCTCGGACCCTGCGCAGGCGCTTGACCAGCATCGGGTCGTGCTCAAGGGCGGCGGGAGTGTCGATCAGCGCGTTCAAAACCTGGTAGTAGCGCGTGGCCGTCAGATCGAAGAGTTCCCGTGCCGCCTCCTCTTTGGCGCCCGCATACTTCCACCAGCGGCGCTCGAACGCGAGAATCTCCCGGTCGCGGTCCGAGAGCCTGCTCTCGGCGCCGTTGACCCGCTCGATATCGGGGCTGTCGACCCCGGGAGCCAGCACCTCGCTCACCGGCTCACCGCGTACCCGAAGGACGTGACTGTTCTTCACCCTTCCCCTTTCACAGTGTCAACACGCCGACCCGCCCCTCGACGCCGAAACAGGACCTTCGCGGCCGCGCCTACGGGAGGCGCCAGTCGACCGGCTGCGCGCCCTGCTGCTCGAGCAGCGCGTTGGCCCGCGAGAACGGCTTCGACCCGAAGAACCCGTTGCGTGCCGACAGCGGCGAGGGGTGCGCGCTCTCGACGATCGGCACGTCCCCGAGCCACGGCTTCAGGTTGCGCGCCTTCGCGCCCCACAGGATCGCCACGAGCGGACCGCCCCGCGCCACGAGCGCACGGATCGCCGCCTCCGTGATCTCCTCCCAGCCCTTGCCGGCGTGGGAGTCGGAGGCGCCGGGCCTGCAGGTGAGGGTCCTGTTCAGCAGCATGACCCCCTGATCGGCCCACGGCCGCAGGTCGCCGTTCGACGGGAGCGGGGTGCCGAGGTCGTCCTGCATCTCCTTGTAGATGTTGGCCAGCGACCGCGGCACGGGCCGCACCTCTGGCTGGACGGAGAACGACAGCCCCATGGCGTGCCCGGGCGTCGGATACGGGTCCTGGCCCACGATGAGCACGCGCACGTCCGCGAGCGGCCGCTTGAACGCCGCGAGGACGTTCTCTCCCGCGGGCACGTAGGTGCGCCCCTGGGCGACCTCGGCGCGCAGGAAGTCACCCATCGCGTGGATGCGCGGTTCGACGTCTGCCAGTGCCTCCGCCCAGTCCGGTGCAACTACCTGCGACAACGGGGGCGGGCCCGAGGCGGCAGCGGTGTCGACAGGGGGCGTCGGGTTCACGATGGTCTCCACGCTCAGGAGGTTACCGGCACCCTCCGACACTGCCAGTTTGTGCTGCCCGTCACACCCCCGAGCCGGCGAGTTCCCCGCTCCAAGCGGGAGAATGGGCGCTGTGAGCGCCACGACGACCCCAGACCCGGAAGGCCAGACCCCCGACCTCCCCACCGCCGCACCCGTCCGCTGGGCGCGGTACATCGCCATGGGCGACTCCTTCTCGGAGGGCCTGTGGGACCCGTACCCCGACGCCCCGGACGTCCAGCGCGGCTGGGCCGACGACCTCGCCGCCATCCTCTCGGCACGCCGGATCGCCGCCGGTGAGGCGCCGCTCGAGTACGCGAACCTCGCGATCCGTGGCCGCAAGCTGCGCCCGGTCATCGCCGAACAGCTCGACGTCACCGTCGACGCCAAGCCCGACCTCGTCTCGCTCGTCGCGGGCGGCAACGACATCCTGCGCGCCTCCGCGGACATCGACGCGCTCTCGGCAGCGCTGGAGGATGCCGTCGTCGCGCTCCGGGAGACCGGGGCCGACGTCCTGATGGGCACCGGGTTCAAGGCCGGCGCCGCCCTGAGCTGGACCAACGGCCGCACGGCGATCTTCAACGCGAACGTCTGGTCCATCGCCCGCCGGACCGGCGCGCACGTCCTGGACCTGTGGGGCATGCGGGCGCTGGGCGACCTGCGCCTCTGGTCCGACGACCGCATCCACCTCACCCCTGAGGGGCACCAGCGGGTGGCGAACGCGGCACTGGTCGCGCTCGGCCTCGAGCCGGACGACGCCGCCTACGACGCCCCGCTCGACGCCGCCCCGCCTGCGGCCTTCCGCGAGACGGCGCGCGCCAACGCGGCGTGGATGCGCCAGCACGTGGGTCCATGGGTCAGGCGCCGACTGACGGGCACCTCCAGCGGCGACGGCCGCACCGCGAAATGGCCGACGCCGCAGCAGTGGCCGCGGGCGTAACCACGCGTCCGCCCGTAGGATCGGCGGGTGAATCTCTGAGGCTCTCCGGTGTTCGCACCGGGGAGCCTCCGCCGTTCCGGATTCCGCCTGTTCACCGAGTAACTTAACCTTCTAGATGGTACAGTTACTGCCATGACGATGAGCCCTCCGGTCGACGCTCCTGTGTCGCTGCTCGGCCCCCGACGGCGCTGGACGCTCCTGGTGACGGTGGGCGCAGGCCTGCTCCTGATCACCCTGGACAACTCGATCCTGTACACGGCGCTGCCGACCCTCACCCGGGAGCTCGACGCGAGCTGGACCGAGAGCCTCTGGATCATCAACGCGTACCCGCTGGTGATGACCGGGCTCCTGCTGGGTACGGGAACCCTCGGGGACCGGTTCGGCCACCGGCTCATGTTCCTGGCCGGTCTCGCCGTGTTCGGGCTCGCCTCCTTCCTGGCGGCCACGGCACCCACGCCGGAGGTCCTGATCGCCGCGCGCGGACTGCTGGCCGTCGGCGCGGCGGCGATGATGCCCGCCACGCTCGCCCTGATCCGGGTGGCCTTCGTCAACGAGCGCGAGCGCAACATCGCGATCAGCGTGTGGGGCAGCCTCTCGGTGGTGGGCGGCGCGCTCGGACCGATCGTCGGCGGCGCGCTGCTCGAGCACTTCGCCTGGGGCTCGATCTTCCTGATCAACGTGCCGGTCGTCCTTGCCGCTCTCGTCCTCGGGGTCGCCGTCGCCCCGCAGGACGACCCGCACCCGGGCACGAAGTGGGACTTCATCTCCTCCCTGCAGGCCCTCGTCACGCTGATCGGCCTCGTGGTGCTGATCAAGGAGGTGGTCAAGATCGACCGCTCGGATACGGTGCTGCTCAGCGCGGCGCTGGCGACGGTCGTCGGATGGTGGCTGTTCGTCCGCAGGCAGCGGCGGCTGCCGTTCCCGCTGCTGGACCTGTCGATCTTCCGCAACGCCGCGTTCGCCTCCGGCGTGCTGGCCGCGGCGTTCGCCATGTTCGCCATGGGCGGCCTGCAGCTGGCCACCACCCAGCGGTTCCAGCTCGTGGCGGGCTTCTCGCCGCTTGAGTCTGGACTGCTGGTGGCCGCCGTCGCGATCGGCTCCCTGCCCTCGTCGATCCTCGGGGGCGCCTTCCTGCACGTCGTCGGCCTCCGGCTTCTGATCGGCGGCGGCCTCGGCGTGGGCGCCGTCGGTGTGGCGTGGACCCTGGTCGCCGTCCCGCACGGGACGGGGTGGCTGCTCGGTGGTCTGTTCGTCACGGGCGTCGGCCTGGGCGCGGCGATGTCCGTGGCCTCGACGGCGATCATCGGGAACGTACCCGCCCGGCGGGCTGGCATGGCCTCCTCGGTGGAAGAGGTCTCCTACGAGTTCGGCAGCCTCGCCGCGGTCGCTCTGCTCGGCTCGCTGCTGACCACCATCTACACCCTGACCGTCCGCCTGCCGGTCGGCGCCCCGGTCGAGGCCCGCCGGTCCCTGACCGACGCCCTTGCCGCACCCGGCAGCGGGCCCGAGGTCCTCGACGCCGCATTCCGCGCGTTCGGCAACAGCTACTCGACGGTCATGGTGGTCTGCGCGGGGGTCCTCACGGTCGGCGCGATCGTCACGACCACGCTGCTTCGCGCCTACGGGCCGGGATCGGCGTCCTCCGCCTACGGCTCCGGCCACTGACCCCCCGACCGAGCACCCCGGAGAACCCGTGCGACCGAGCAACCGCGACCGCATCCTCGACGCCGCCGTCCGCGTCATCCAGCGTGAGGGCGTCACCGCCGTCACCTTCGACTCCGTGGCGGCCGAGGCCGAGCTGACGCGCGGCGGGATCATGTACCACTTCCCGTCCCGCGAGGACCTGCTCGTCGCCATCCACCAGCACCTCGCCGACCGCTGGGAGGCCTCCCTCCTGGCCGAGGCCGGCCGGCCCCTCGACGAGCTCTCCGCCGACGAGCGCCTGTCCGCCTACATCCGCGTGAACGCCCGGTCGGCGACCCGCGCCGAGCTGCAGCTCATGCTGGAGTCGGCCACGCACCCCGCGTGGGCAGCGCCGTGGAACGGCGTCCTGGAGCGCTGGGCGCCGGTTCCCACCGACGTCGGGACCGACGCCGCGTCCATGGCCCGGCTTGTCACCAGACTCGCCGCCGACGGGCTGTGGATGTTCGAGGCGCTCGCCTACCGCGATCTGCCCGAGGCGCAGCGCCGCGCGGTGGCGGAGCACCTGGTGCGAGCGGTCGCCCACTGATCGGCGCACGACCGCCGTCTCGCGAGTTCGGTCGCTTGCTTCCCATCCGAAGTGAGATCGGTCCCTTGCTACGAGATCGGTCGGTTGAATGACCGATCTCGTAGTAACGGACCGAAGTCGCTGAGTTCGGTCACTTGCAGGCGTCCCGTTCACGGCAAACGAGCGGCCCAGGTCAGTGACAGCTACTGACCTGGGCCGCGTGGAGCCGCCTGTCGGGTTCGAACCGACGACCTTCCGCTTACAAGGCGGGAGCTCTACCAGCTGAGCTAAGGCGGCGGGCGGGGACCAGCCTAACGGGTCCGGCCACCAGAATCCGAGTCGAGGACAGCTGCCGGCCGGAAACAGGCGGCGGGGTCCCGGGCCGCAGCCCGGGACCCCGCCGTCCACAACCTGTGAATTACTCGGACGGCTCCGCGGACGGCTCCTCAGAAGGCTCCGCAGAAGGCTCCTCGGAGGCAGGCGCCTCACCGGTGATGGCCTGGGTCAGGCCGCCGGGGGCCTGCCAGCCCTCGAACCGCTCGCCGTCGATCACCACGGTCGGCGTACCGAATCCGCCCTCGGCGTTCAGGAGCGACTCGGTGCTGCCCGCGACCTCCGACGAAGCAGAGACCCACTCCTTGTAGGTGTCGTGCGCCTCACCGCTGGCGATCCCGGCAGCAGCATCGGCCGGTACACCGGCCTGCTCCGCGACCTGGGCGATCTGCTCGTCGGACAGTCCGGGGGTGTTCTCCGCCGGCTGGCTGGCGAACATCGCGTCGTGGAACGCGGCGAACTGCTCGGGAGCCTGGTCGGCGACCCACGCCGCGGCGGACGCCGCGCGCGTCGAGTACTCGGTGCCCTGCGACGCGCGGTCCAGGATCGAGACCGGGTGCACCACCAGAGTGAGGTCACCGGCCTCACGCATCTCGGCGATGCTCGCGGCGTTCATCGTCTCGAACTGCTTGCAGATCGGGCACATGTAGTCCACGTACACGTCGAGCGTCTTGGCGCCCTCGTTCTCGGTACCCGCAACGCCATCTGCACCGACCGGGATGCCGGTCTGCTCGACGACGCCGGCCGGGAAGCTGTCGACCTTCTCCATGGGCGTCTTCTGGCTCTCCTGGAAGATCAGCACCACGGCCAGGACCAGGATCACGACTCCGACTCCGAGCGCGCTCAGCACGATCAGGCGGCTGCGCTTCTCACGTGCCTGCTGCTTCTTCTGAAGGGCAAGTGCCTCGGCGCGGGCTGCGTCGCGGCGCTGTGCCTTGGTCTGATTCGTCGACATCAGGGTCCTTCGAGATGCGGGCCAATGGGGCGAGGCGCCACAGGCGCCCAGTTCAAGACTACAAGTGCTCGCTGGGAGACTGCTGGACGTTTCGTTACGATCCCGGCACCGAAACCGTGGATCACCACACGACGGCGGGGCGGTCCGCCAAGGGCCACCACAGCACGTCCACCGAGCCGTCGAACAACGGCTGCGCGGCGAGCACGGCGAGCGCCAGCACGACCAGGACGAGGATGACCTTGGGTCCCCAGCTGGGTGCGATCCGCCGCAGCATCGGGCCGGCCCCGACGCGGGTCCCGTACGACGCCGGTCCGAACCACGCGACGACCACGGTCACCAGCATCGCGATGCCGAGCACGAGGCTGTCGACGATGGGCTCGTTCATCCCGCCCACCGAGCGCGCCTCGACGGTCTGGATGGGGGCGAGGATCACGTTGCCGGGCGCGAACACGATGAGCCCGAGCAGCACGACGATGACGCCGGCACAGAGGGCGACCGCAGTGGCGGGCAGCACGCCGAACACCGCTCGCACGAGATGCCAGGGCGACAGGAGGGTCGCCACCAGCGCGTCGCCCCGGCCCGGGCCACGTCGCGCGCGGCGGTTGCGGAACTCGTCGACGGCGATCCCCGCCAGGCGGGACATGATCATCAGCGCGACGAGCACGACGACGGCGATCCCTGGCCGGGTGGTCGCGAGCGCCACCAGCGCGAGCCCGATGACGGCGAACAGTCCTCGGTAGCCGGTGACGTGCGTGGGATTCGCCTGTTCCGGGGCGTGTGCCGGTCCGACGGACGGCGGAACAGGGCGCGGGGCGCCGACCGCCCGTCCCGTGACCGACCGCCCCCTGGCGGCTCCCGCGACGGCGGCAGCACCCGCCGCCGCACCGATCCCTGCGCCTCCGGCCGCCTCGGACACCGGGTGCGACAGGAGGCCCTGCGGCATGACCCGCGTCGAGCCGAGGTCGGCGGGCGTCGAGGCGGTGCGAGGGTCACCGGGGCCGAGCACCACCGTCGGGCCGCCTGAACCGTCGGAGCCCGTCGTCGCGGCGATGAACGCCTCCGACTCGGCCTTGAGCGCCCTGGCCACCTCGTCGGGCCCCCAGCGTTCGACGGGCACCGCCCGGAGTGCCGCACCCAGTGCCCGTGCCGTGCGCGGGGGCAGCCCGTCGAGGTCCGCCTGGCCCTGCCGCGAGCGCCTCAGCACGAGCTCGATGGGCCGCACGCCGAACGGTGCGCGGCCGGTGCCGGAGAACGCGAGCACGGCGGCCCAGGACCACCAGTCGGTGTCGGGGCCGGGCTCCGCGCCGTCGAGCAGCTCAGGGGCGAGGTAACCGGGGGTGCCCATGACGAACCCGGTCCGGGTGGCCCGGACGTCGCCCGGTCCCTGGGCGAGCCCGAAGTCGATGAGGACCGGTCCGCTGCGCGCGATGAGGACGTTGGACGGGGTGAGGTCGCGGTGCACGACGCCGGTACCGTGCACGGCCTCGAGCGCGTCCGCGAGCTGGTCGGCGAGCTCGAAGAGGTCGCGGGAGTCCAGCGGGCCGCGCTCGTCGATCTCCTCCTCGAGGGTGGGCCCCTCGACGAGCTCTGTGACGATGAAGGCCTCAGGCCCCTCGAGCTCGGCGTCCAGCACGCGGGCCACGGCGGGGTGCCGCAGGCCCTGGAGTGCGGCGGCCTCCCGCCGCAGGCGTTCGCGGGCGGCGGGGTCATCGAGGTGGCGGTGCAGCATCTTGAGCGCGACGGGGTGCCCGCCGTCGTCCTCGGCGCGGTAGACGGCGCCCATGGCACCCGACCCGATCTCGCGCACGACCGTGTAACCACCGAGCTTCGAGCCGGCCGCAGGGCCGGCGCCGTTCGGGATCGAGATCGAGGTCTCCGCCTCCTTCATGAGGCACACCGTAGTCGGCGCGGGCAGCGGATGCCCGGCATTCCCGCACAGGCGGGCAGCGAGTGAACAGCCTCCTCGTTACCCTGAGCAGGCAAGAGGCGCCGCTACTCTTGGCACTGGACAGCGAGACTCTTCTACAACCAAGGAGCAGTACATTGCCGGGTAAAGACGGGTACGATCTGGTCGTCGTCGCGAACCGACTTCCAGTTGACTTCTCGGTCGGCCCAGATGGCGATCTCACCTGGCAGAGGTCTCCTGGTGGCCTCGTCACCGCGCTGGAACCGGTGATGCAGGACGCCGACGGCGCCTGGGTCGGCTGGTCGGGCGCTCCCGACCTCGCCCACGAGCCGTTCGAGGCGGACGGCATGCTGCTGGTCCCCGTGACACTGACCGCGGTCGAGATCGAGCGCTACTACGAGGGCTTCTCCAACGGCACCCTCTGGCCGCTGTACCACGACGTCATCGAGCGCCCCGACTACCACCGCCAGTGGTGGGACGCGTACCGCCGGGTCAACCAGCGCTTCGCCGACGCCGCTGCCGAGCAGGCCGCGGAGGGCGGCGTCGTCTGGGTGCACGACTACCAGCTCCAGCTCGTCCCCCGCATGCTGCGCGACCTGCGCCCCGACCTCCGCATCGGGTTCTTCGACCACATCCCGTTCCCGCCGGTCGAGCTGTTCGCGCAGCTCCCCTGGCGCCGGCAGATCATCGACGGCCTGCTGGGTGCCGACCTCGTCGGGTTCCAGCGCACCGGTGACGCCGCGAACTTCGTACGCTCCGCCCGCCGCCTCACCGGCTACACCACGCGCGGCCCGGTCATCACGATCCCGGACGCCGACGGGCGCCCGGGCCGGCACGTGCGCGCGTCGTCGTTCCCCATCTCGATCGACTCCCGCCGGTTCGACTCCCTGGCCCGCACCCCCGAGGTGCAGGCCCGGGCCAAGGAGATCAAGGCCGACCTCGGCAACCCCGAGACGCTGATGCTCGGCGTCGACCGGCTCGACTACACCAAGGGCATCCGGCACCGCATCAAGGCGTACGGCGAGCTGCTCGACGACGGCCGCCTCGACGTCGAGCACGCCACGCTCGTGCAGGTGGCCAGCCCCAGCCGCGAGAACGTGGGCGCATACCAGGAGCTCCGCGAGCACGTCGAGATCCTGGTGGGGCGGATCAACGGTGAGTACGGCGAGCTGGGCCACTCCGCGATCCACTACCTGCACCACTCCTACCCGCCGGAGGAGATGGCGGCGCTCTACCTGGCCGCCGATGTGCTGCTGGTGACGTCGCTGCGCGACGGCATGAACCTGGTCGCCAAGGAGTACATCGCTGCACGGTCCGACGAGCGCGGTGCACTGGTGCTGAGCGAGTTCACCGGTGCGGCCGACGAGCTCTCCCCCGGCCCCCTGCTCGTCAACCCGCACGACATCGACGGCATGAAGGACATCATCGTGGCCGCCGCGACCATGGACCCCAAGGAGCAGCGGCGGCGCATGCGCCGCCTGCGCCGCAAGGTCCTGTCCGACGACGTCGCGAAGTGGTCGGAGACCTTCCTCGGCGTACTCACCGCCGTACCGCCCCGCCCGCTCACCGTGGACCCGCGCTCCGCGGAGCCGCGCCACCACAACCTCCGCGACGCGCTGACGGCGTTCACCACCGTGCCCGACGGCGCACCCGCGCGGGGCCGGCTCGCCCGCATGGGCAACGGGAACGGACGGCGCAGGAAGCCGACCACCGGCTGGCTGCTCGCGTGCGACTTCGACGGGACGCTCGCGCCGCTGGTCGACGACCCCAAGGCGTCCACCATGACGCGCGCCGCACGCGCCGCCATCGAGCAGCTGCACGCGCTCGCGCAGGACGCTCCGGTGCGCCTGGCCTTCATCTCCGGCCGGGACCTGTCCGACCTCGCGGAGCGGACGGTCGCCCCCGACGGCACGTTCCTGGTCGGCAGCCACGGCGCGGAGGCCGGCCGGGCCACCGCCACCGGCGTCGAGCAGGTGCCGTTCCACCTGTCGACCGTCCAGTCCGGGCAGCTCGACGCGCTGGTCGCCGGGTTCGAGTCGGCGGTATCGGGCCGGGAGGGGGCGTGGGTGCAGGTCAAGCCCGCCGCCGCCGTCGTGCACACGCGCCTGGCGAGCGTGGACGACGCCGCCGCCATCACCGTGGCCGCCGACGAGGTGGCCGCCAACCTTGGCCTGCCTCCGATGCACGGCAAGGACGTGGTGGAGGTGTCGGTGGTGCCGACCAGCAAGGGCGAGGCCCTGCGCCGGCTGCGGGGCACCGTGGCGGCCGAGCTCGGGGTCGAGAAGGTGCGCGTCCTGTACGCGGGCGACGACACCACCGACGAGCACGCCTTCGGTGCGCTCGAGTCCGGCGACCTGTCGATCAAGGTGGGTACCGGCGACACGCTCGCCTCGCACCGCGTCCCGGACCCGGACGCCCTGGCCGCCGTCCTCGCCGATCTCTCGCGCACGCTGCGCGCCGATGGGTGAGCCGGAGATCTGACTCGATCGTGACCCGGTCGATACCGCGGCCTTGACGAACCGGGGTACGATCGCGCTGCAAGTGTCACCGCCGACACGTGAGTGGAAGCAACGGCACCCGACCACAACGGATCGTCCGGCACGTACCTGCCGGTGGAGGGATGTACTAGTCATGGCTACGGTCACTTTCGATCACGCGACTCGCGTCTACCCGGGCACTGAGCGCCCGGCTGTGGACCAGCTGAACCTGGAGATCGAGGACGGCGAGTTCCTCGTCCTCGTCGGCCCGTCCGGCTGCGGTAAGTCCACCTCGCTGCGGATGCTCGCAGGCCTCGAGGACGTCAACGGCGGGCACATCTTCATCGGTGACCGCGACGTCACCGACGTGCAGCCCAAGGACCGCGACATCGCGATGGTCTTCCAGAACTACGCGCTGTACCCCCACATGTCGGTGGCGGACAACATGGGCTTCGCCCTGAAGATCGCGGGCACCCCGAAGGCGGAGATCCGCCAGCGCGTCGAGGAAGCAGCGAAGATCCTCGACCTCACCGAGTACCTGGACCGCAAGCCGAAGGCCCTCTCGGGTGGCCAGCGTCAGCGTGTCGCCATGGGCCGCGCCATCGTGCGTCAGCCCCAGGTGTTCCTCATGGACGAGCCGCTGTCGAACCTCGACGCCAAGCTCCGTGTCCAGACCCGTACGCAGATCGCGTCGCTGCAGCGCCGCCTGGGCGTCACCACGGTCTACGTGACCCACGACCAGACCGAGGCGCTCACCATGGGTGACCGCATCGCCGTCCTGAACCACGGTGTCCTCCAGCAGGTCGGTACGCCGCGCGAGATGTACGACCGCCCGAACAACGTGTTCGTCGCCGGCTTCATCGGCTCGCCCGCCATGAACATCGGCACGTTCGACGTCAAGGACGGCGTCGTCAAGGTCGGCTCCGCCGACGTCCCGCTCGAGCGTTCCATCGCGAGCGAGCTCACCGAGGCCGACGGCGGCAAGGTCACCCTGGGCTTCCGGCCCGAGGCGCTCGACGTCGTCCCGGTCGGCACCCCCGGCTCGTTCGACGTCGAGGTCAACCTCGTCGAGGAGCTCGGCTCGGACGCGTTCGTCTACGGCACCCTCAAGGGCGACACGGAGCTGAACCTCACCGCCGGTGAGACCAACCAGCTCATCGTGCGCATCGACCCGCGCAGCGTCCCGGACAAGGGCGACGTCATCGCCGTCGCGATCGAGGCCGGCCACTCGCACATCTTCTCCGCGAACACGGGTGAGCGTCTCGGCTGATCCTCAGCCACCGTCGCCGAGGTAGAACCGTGGCGAAGTAGAACCACAGCGAGGTAGGACGCCAGCGCGATCTGGCGTTCTACCTCGCCACGGTTCTGCTTCGCCGTAGTTCTACCTCGGCGTTTCCGTCAGCAAGAATGGTGCCCATGCCCCAGCAGAACCTCCAGATCACCGCGGTCGCACCCGACCCCGCTCTGCTGGATCTCCCGTGGGACGTGCCCCTGGTCGACTGGCCGGAGGACGTCCTCGCCGCGCTGCCCCAGGGCATCTCGCGGCACATCGTCCGCTTCGTCAACCACAACGGCCGGGTGCTCGCGATCAAGGAGATCGGCGAGACCGTCGCCTACCGTGAGTACGAGCTGCTGCGCCAGCTGCACCGCATCGAGGTGCCGTCGGTGGTCCCGGTCGGCGTGATCACGGGCCGCAGGGCACCCGACGGCGAACGGCTCGAGGCGGTGCTCGTCACCGAGCACCTGCAGTTCTCCCTGCCCTACCGCGCGCTGTTCAGCCAGGACCTGCGCCCCGACACCGCAACGCGCCTCATCGACGCCCTCGCGGTGCTCCTGGTGCGTCTCCACCTCGTGGGCTTCTACTGGGGCGACGTCTCGCTGTCGAACACCTTGTTCCGGCGCGACGCCGAGACCTTCGCCGCCTACCTCGTCGACGCCGAGACCGGCGACATCCATCGCACGCTGACCAACGGCCAGCGCAACTACGACGTCGACCTGGCACGCACCAACATCATCGGCGAGCTCATGGACCTCTCGGCGGGCGAGCTGCTCGACGAGGACGTCGACGAGGTGGCCATCGGCGACGCCCTCGTCGAGCGCTACCAGGAGCTGTGGAACGCCCTCACCGGCTCCGAAGCCTTCGACTCCGGCGACCGCTGGCGCGTCGCCGCGCGCATCGAGCGGCTCAACGACCTCGGCTTCGACGTGGGCGAGCTCGAGATCACCACCGACATCGACGGCACCAAGGTCCGCATCCAGCCCAAGGTGGTCGACGCAGGGCACCACTCCCGCCGTCTGCTCCGCCTCACCGGGCTGGACGTGCAGGAGAACCAGGCCCGCCGCATGCTCAACGACCTCGACAGCTACCGTGCGGCGACGGACCGCCAGAACGACCAGGAGCAGATCGTGGCGCACGCCTGGGTCCGCCAGGTGTTCCGCCCCACGATCGACGCCATCCCGCGCGAGCTGCGCCGCAAGCTGGAGCCTGCGCAGCTCTTCCACGAGATCCTCGACCACCGCTGGTTCATCTCGCAGCAGGCGCAGCGGGACATCCCGCTGCCAGAGGCCGCTGAGTCGTACGTGGAGAACGTGCTCAGGCACCGCCCGGACGAGGACGCCCTGCTCGGCCTCCCGCCGGGCGAGGCCGAGCAGGAGTGACCGAGCCGGAGCACAGGCCGAGCCGGAGTACCAGCAGTACTAGCCGGCCGGCGTCGAACGCTGCTTCGCGACCTCGTACAGCGTGATCCCCGCCGCGACCGCCGCGTTCAGCGACTCGGTGGTCGTGGCGATCGGGATGGACACGATCGCGTCGCACGCCTCGCGCACCAGGCGGGACAGGCCCTTGCCCTCCGAGCCGACGACCAGCACCAGCGGGTCGGTGGCGTAGGCGAGCTCGCCCACCTGCATGTCGCCCCCGGCGTCGAGCCCGACCACGAAGCAGCCGGACTTCTTCAGCTCGGCGAGCTCGCGGGCCAGGTTCGTCGCACGTGCGACGGGCACCCGGGCAGCGGCGCCCGCCGAGACCTTCCAGGCCGACGCCGTCACGCCCGCGGCACGCCGCTCGGGCACCAGCACGCCGTGCGCGCCGAACGCGCCGGCGGACCGGAGCACGGCGCCGAGATTGCGCGGGTCCGTGATGTTGTCCAGCGCCACGATCAGCGGCGGCTCGCCGGCCTCCGCCGCGGCGTCGAGCAGGTCCTCGGCGTCCTTGTAGTCGTACGGCGGCACCTTCATGGCAACGCCCTGGTGCACCGCGCCCTCGGTGATCTTGTCGAGGTCGAGCCGCGAGGCCTCGAACATCGGGAGGCTGCGCGCGTGCGCGATCTCCAGGATCTCCTGGGTACGGTCGTCCGCGTCCAGGTGGGTGGCCAGGTAGATGCCCTCGACGGGCATCTCGGCGCGCAGCGCCTCCAGCACCGCGTTGCGGCCGGTGACGACCTCTGTCGCCCCGGCGGCCTTGCGGCCGGCGCCGCGGCCGCCCGGCCGCCGTCCGGCCGCCGCAGCGCGCCGCTCCGCCGCCAGCTTGCGCTCGTGCGCCGGGTGGTAGGTACGGTCCTCCGCCTTGGGCGTCGGCCCCTTGCCCTGCAGCGCCTTGCGGCTGTGTCCGCCGGTGCCGACCTGGGCGCCCTTCTTGGAGCCTGCCTTGCGTACCGCACCGGCGCGCTTCGAGTTTCCTGCCATGGTGTGTCTCGTCTCTCAGCCGGTGGTCGAGCTTGTCGCGACCACCGCGGGTTCGGTCGAGGCGGTCGCGACAAGCTCGACCACCAGGGAAAAGATCAGGACAGCGTCCATCGGGCGCCGTCGGCGGAGTCCTGTACCTCGATGCCGGCGGCCGCGAGGCGGTCCCGGATCGCGTCGGAAGTGGCCCAGTCCTTGGCCGCGCGCGCCTCGGCGCGGGCCTTGAGCTCCGCCGTGACGAGCCCGTCGAGCGCCGTGGCGTACCGGTCGTCGGTGGACGTCGCCGCCCACTGCGGGTCCGCCGGGTCGAGCCCCAGTACATCGAGCATCGCACGCAATGTCACCAGCTCGGTACGCACCGCGGCTTCGGCCCCCGACGCGAGCGCCGTGTTGCCGGCCCGCAGATGCTCGTGCACGACGGCGAGCGCCTGCGGCACGTTCAGGTCGTCGTCCATCGCGGCGGCGAACGCCTCGGGGACCTCTGCCTTGGCGACCTCCTCCGCCGGGACGTCACCCACCCGCTCCGAGGCGCGCGCCACGAAGCCCGACAGACGCTCCCACGTGGTGCGCGCCTCGTCGAGCGTGTCGGGCGCCCACTCGAGCATCGACCGGTACTGCACGGCGGCCAGCGCGTAGCGCACGACGGGCGCAGGTGCCTCGTTGAGCAGCTCGCTGACGAGGAGGCCGTTGCCCAGGGACTTGGACATCTTCACGCCGGACTGGGTGACCCACGCGACGTGCATCCAGCGGTTCGCGAAGCCGTAGCCCGCCGCCCGGGACTGCGCCTGCTCGTTCTCGTGGTGCGGGAACCGCAGGTCGAGGCCGCCGCCGTGGATGTCGAACGTGTCGCCCAGGTAGCGGCGGGCCATCGCCGAGCACTCCAGGTGCCAGCCGGGGCGCCCGCGCCCGTACGGGGTGTCCCACGACGCCGACTCGGGCTCGCCCGGCTTGGGAGCCTTCCACAGCGCGAAGTCGTGCGGGTTCTTCTTGGCGTCGCTCGCCGTACCCGTCGTGGGCTCGCCGCCCTCCTCGGGGCTGAGGTCCTCGACCTTCTGCCGCGTGAGCTCCCCGTAGGCGGGCCAGGAGTGGACGTCGAACCAGACGTTGCCCTCACCGGTGCTGTAGGCGTGGCCCTTCCCGACCAGGCGTTCCATGAGCGCGACCATCTCCGGCACGCTGCCGGTGGCGCGCGGCTCGTAGGTGGGCGGGAGGACGCCGAGCGCGTCGTACGCCTGCGTGAACACCCGCTCGTACAGCGCGGCGTGCGCCCACCACTCGCGGCCGGCGGCGGCCGACTTGGCCAGCACCTTGTCGTCGATGTCGGTGACGTTCCGGATCAGGGTGACCGTCAGGCCCCGCCGCGTGAGCCAGCGCCGGAGCACGTCGAACGCGACCGCCGGGCGCAGATGGCCGACATGTGGGGGTGCCTGCACCGTGGCGCCACACAGGTAGATGCCGACCTCGCCCGGGGTGATGGGGTTGAAGTCGCGCACCTCGCGCGTGGCGGTGTCAAACAGGCGAATGGTCACCTGTCAAGGGTACCGGCGCCGGGGTACCCATTTCCTGCGCGGGCGGCGATCGCCGTCCGCGCAGGGGTCAGCTCGGCTCCTCGGCGAGCAGACGGGCGACGTGCCGGTGCCCGCGTGCCTCGTAGCCGACGATCGTCACGACCGGCGCGAGCATGACCAAGAGCAGCGACCAGGCCATGTGGAAACCGGCCGCGGCGGTGGCCACGGACGCGGCGAGCACCACGACGGTCCCTACGACCAGGAGCAGGTGCAGCCCGTCGAACGACCGGGTCAGCACCCAGAACAGCGTGTAGTCGGCCAGCACGGCGACGAGCACCGGCACGGCGACGGCCAGCACGGTCCCGACGGCGCCGATATGGGCGTCGCCCTCCAGGTAGTACGCCGCCACGTGCAGCCCGGCGCCGACGCCCGCGAGGCCCGTGAAGACCAGGATGTTCCCGTAGCCCCAGATGTACGACCGCTCCCGGTGCCGGTGCAGCATCTCGGCGTCCGGCGTGAGGTAGTAGGTCCACCAGAGCCCGAACGTGATGCCCATGCCCGCGAACGCGACGAGTGCGGCGTCGAGCGTCCAGCCGGACTCCCCCGTGACGGCGGACAGGGTCGCGACCGTGCCGATCACGCCCTCGCCGAGCGTGATGATGGCCAGCAGCCCGTACCGCTCGGCCATGTGGTGGGCGTGCCACGGGGTGCTCCGCGCGCCCGGGCGGTCGGCACGGAACCGCTCCGACAGGTAGGGACCCGCCATCTCCGCGACGCCCAGCAGCGCACCGCACGCGAAGAAGACCGCCACGCTCACGGGCGCGACGGCGAGGACGATCCACCCGATCTGCGTGATGACGAGCGTCGCCGCGTACCCCATGCAGGTCGCCCGGTACTCGGGCGCCTGCCTGGCCGCGCGCAGCCACTGCACGAGCATCGCCAGGCGCATCACGATGTAACCGGCGACCATCACCTCGTTGTGCACCCGGTCGCCGGCCACTATGGAATGGAACATGTCCGGCAGGCCGAGCGCCAGCACCACGACGCCGATCATCTGCACCATCGTGGTGACGCGGTAGAACCAGTCGTCGGTGTCGAAGGCGGAGGCGAACCAGGAGAAGTTGATCCACGCCCAGCAGATGGCGAACATCGAGAACGCGAACCCGATCACGCCGGCGGCGGCGTGCCCGTCCGCGACGAGGTGGGCGCCCTGCTCCGCGGCCACGCCGAACCCGACGACGAACGCCAGGTCGAACAGCAGCTCCAGCGGGGTAGCGGTGCGCGCAGGCTCGTGCGGGTCGCGGCCCGTCATGAGGCGGCGGTGGTGGTGGTGTGTCACGGGCATGGCCCTGTTCTACCCGATTTCTCCCCGGCGGGCCGCCCCACGCCCTACCCGAAGTTCTTGTGCTCGCCCCGGTAGGTCGGCACCGTCTCGACGATCTTGTCGCCCCGGACGAGGTGCACCTGGTCGAACCGCTCCATCATCTCGCCCGCCTTCGCGTGCCGGAGCCAGACGCGGTCGCCGATGCGCAGCACGCCGTCCGACGTGAGCCCACGGGTCGCCCGCAGCGGCGTCTGCACCTCGCCGACACCCTCCGGACCGTTCAGCGCGTAGCCGGGCGTGAACAGTCGGGGCACCCGCGCCGCTCCCGCCTTGCCGGACGCCACGTACCCGCCCGCGAACGCGGTCACCCAGCCGGGCGCGGGTTCGCGGACGACGTCGAGCCCGAAGAACGACGCCGGACGCGGCCGGAACGAGCGGTAGCCGTCGAACAGGCCCGGCGTGTACAGGCCGGAGCCCGCGGTGACCTCGGTGACGCCGGGCGCGCTGCCGCTCACCTCGATCGACCCGGTCCCGCCCGCGTTGACCAGCTCGACCTCCTGCCCGACGGCGTCGCGCACCGCCGCGAGGATCCGCACCCGGCGGTCGTTCACCTCGCGCATCGACAGGTGCTTGACCAGCCGGACGGCGGGGCTCGTGTCGGGCAGGCCGGCCACCTGGGCCTCGTAGAACATGAGGCCACGCACGGAGAGCCCTCTCGCCTGGGCCACCGTCGCGAGGGCGGCGACGTCGCCCGGCTCGCGCAGCGGCGACCGCCGCGTGCCGAGGTGGGCGGTCAGCGCCCCGGCGCCGACCCGCAGCGAGCAGTCGACGTCCAGGCACACCTGGATGGGGCGGGCACTCGCCGAGCCGCTCGCACCGGCGGCCTGGTCGGCGTCCGCGATCAGGCCGAGGTGGGCGACGTCGTCGACCATCAGGGTGATCTCCGCGCGGGCCGTTGCGTCTGCCGCGAGGGCGGCCAGCGACTCCCTTTCCACCGTCGGATAGCCGACCAGCACGTCGCGCACACCCTCACTGACCAGCCACAACGCCTCGCGCACCGAGTACGCCATGACACCGGCGAACCCGTGCCCGGCGGCGCGCGCCATCAGCGAGCGCACGCGCACGGACTTCGACGCGACGCGGACCGGCACGCCGTCGGCACGCTTGAGGAGGTCGAGCGCGTTGGCGTCGAACGCGTCCAGGTCGACGACGGCAAGGGGGGCGGGCAGTCCGGACGTGGCGGCGGACAGCCGCGCGACGGTGTCTGCTGCGGAGCTCATGTCCGAACGCTACTCCCCGGCCTCACCCCGCAACAGAGGTCTAGTTAACGGGCACGGGGCCGTGCGATAGTGCATCCGTGATCTGGACGAACTGGGCACGCAACGTCAGCGTGACGCCCGTGCGGCAGGAGCAGCCCGCCTCGGAGGAGGAGCTGTCCGACGCCGTGCGCCGCGCGGTCAAGGACGGCCACACCGTCCGCGTGGTCGGCGGCGGGCACTCCTTCACCCCCGCCGCGGCCACCGAGGGCGTTCAGCTCAGCCTGGATCGCCTCAACGCCCTGCACCGGGTGGAGCGTGACCCGGACACCGGGCACGCCCTCGTGACGGTGGGTGCAGGCATGCGCCTGCACCAGCTCAACCAGGTCCTCGCCGAGCGTGGCCTCGCGATGCAGAACCTCGGCGACATCGACAGGCAGTCGATAGCCGGCGCGATCTCCACGGGTACGCACGGCACCGGCGCCAGGTTCGGCGGCCTCGCCACGCGCGTCCGCGCCCTGACGGTGGTGGGGCCCGACGGCGAGGTCACGCGCGCCTCGCCCACCGAGCGGCACGACCTGTTCGAGGCCTCCCGGCTCGGCCTCGGCGCCACCGGCGTCCTGAGCACCGTGACGATCGAGGCGGTCCCCGCCTTCGACCTGCACGCCGTCGAAGAGCCCTGGCCGCTGGACCGCGTCCTGGAGGGTGTGCACGACCTGGTCGCCGACCACGACCACTTCGAATTCTACTGGTTCCCCAGCACCCGCCGGGCGCTCACCCTGCGCAACACGCGCGTCGACGCCGGGACGAGCGCCGGCTCGGGCCTCGTCCACCGCGCGCGCAAGGCCGCGGGGGCCGCCCGCTCCTTCCTCGACGAGGAGGTGCTGTCCAACGGGCTCTTCGAGGCGGTGAACCGGGTGGCGACGGCAGTGCCCGCTGCGACGCCCACCCTGAACGCGGTCGCGGCCCGCGCCCTGACCGCCCGCCGGTACACGGCGCCGTCGCACGAGGTGTTCTGCACCAACCGCCGCGTGCGGTTCCGCGAGATGGAGTACGCGGTGCCGCGCGACGCCGTCGTCGGCGTGCTGGGGGACATCGACGCCTGGCAGCGGTCCACCGGCGAGAACGTCCCGTTCCCGGTGGAGGTGCGTTTCGCGCCCGCCGACGACGTGTGGCTCTCCACCGCGCACGGCCGCGAGACCGCGTACGTGGCCGTCCACCAGTACTGGCGCCTGCCGTACACGCGCTACTTCGACGCCGCGGAGCAGATCCTCACCGCAGCTGGCGGGCGGCCTCACTGGGGCAAGCTGCACACCCGCGACGCCGAGTACCTCGAGGGCCAGTACCGGCGGCTCCCGGACTTCCGCCGGGTGCGCGACGCCGCCGATCCCGAGGGCGTGTTCGCGAACCCGTACACCCGGCGGGTCTTCGGCTGAGCCTGAGCCGCCATGGCTCCTGGTCACAGCTCCTGTGCGAGCTCCAGCTCGTCCGCGGGCTCCATGTCTCCCCAGACGGCGGCCGCGAGGTCCGCGAACCCCGCACGCGCTGCCTCGTCGTCCTGGTCCACCATCCACGCGAGCTCGATGCCGTCGATGCGGAGCGCCGTCATCCGCGCCAGCGCACCCATATCGGTGCGGAACCTGACGTGCGCGACGTCCGCGAGCCGCTGCAGGTACTCGCGCGTCATCGCGATGCTCTGCTTGAGGTGGGCCTGCGCCACCTCGCGCAGCACCGGGGTACGCGCGCCCGAGACCGCGAACTCGAAGGTCAGCAGCCGCATCTCCTGGTGCTGCTTGAGGCCGCCCAGCATCGCGTCGACGGTGGCCTCGAGCAGGGCCGTCCGGTCCGGCCCCGCGTCGAGCGCCGCCAGCACCTGCTCCGACGCGCGCATCGCGATGGCACGGCCCATGGCGCGCAGCATCGCGTCCTTGTCGTCGAAGCAGTAGTGCACGGTGCCCAGCGAGATCCCGGCCTCCTGCGCCACGCGGCGCACGGTCACCGACTCGACGCCCTCGCGCATCGCCACGCTCAGGCCCGCCTCGACGATCTCGGCGCGCCGCTCGTCGAGCGGCTTCCGCTTGTTCATGCCGCGCTCCCGGTCTCGGGCACGACGAGCGCCGTCGCGATCGCCGCGACACCCTCACCACGGCCGGTCAGGCCGAGCGCATCGGTGGTGGTCGCGGTGAGGGACACGGGCGCGCCGGCGGCGCCGGACAGCGCCGCCTGTGCCTCGTCGCGCCGGGTGCCGACCCGCGGATGGTTTCCGATCACCTGAACTGCCACGTTACCGATCATGTACCCAGCAGCCCGAACGCGCCTCGCGGCTTCGGCGAGCAGGGTGGTCCCGGACGCGCCCGCCCACTCGGGACGGCCGGTCCCGAAGTGCGACCCGAGGTCTCCCAGGGCCGCAGCGGAGAACAGCGCGTCCGCTGCCGCGTGCGCCGCGACGTCGGCGTCGGAGTGGCCCGCCAGGCCGCGCTCCCCCGGCCAGTGCAGGCCCCCGAGCCACATCTCGCGGTCCGAGCCGTCCGGCGCGAACGCGTGGACGTCGACCCCGATGCCCGTGCGCGGCAGGGGGTACGGGGCCGGAGCCGGTCGTGCGGGCTCCGGTGTGCTGGACGGGTCGGTCATGCGGTGGTCTCCTGCAGCACGAGGGACGCGAGCCACAAGTCGCGTTCGGTGGTGATCTTGAAGGCTGCCGCGTCGCCGGGGACGATGTGGACCGGCTCGCCGAGAACCTCGACGAGGCCCGCGTCATCAGTGGCAGCGAGGTGTTCCGCGGCGGCTCGCTCGGCACCGGTGTGGTGCGCGCGCACGAGCAGGTCGCGGGCGAACCCCTGGGGCGTCTGGACGGCCCGCAGCATCGAGCGGTCGGGCGTGCCCGTGACCAGCTCGGCGTCGCCGTCGGGACGCACCTGCTTCACCGTGTCGGTGACCGGCAGACCGGGGACGACGGCGCCGTGACCGCCGCGTACGGCGCTCACGACCCGCTGGACGAGCTCTGGCGGGACCAGCGGCCGCGCGGCGTCGTGCACCAGCACGACGTCGTCCTCAGGACGTGCGAGAGCAAGGCCCGCGGCGACGGACGCCTGCCGGGTGGGCCCGCCGTCGGTCACCCGGACGGGGATCCCCACGTGCGGGTCGCCTGCCATGAGGTCGGCCATGACGCCGACCAGACCGTCAGGCGCGGTCACCACTATCGAGTCCACGACGCCCGACGCCGCGAGGCGTCGCGCGGCGTGCAGCACGAGTGGAAAGCCGTCGAGCTCCACCAGAGCCTTCGGCAGGTCGCGCCCTAGACGGGATCCCGAACCAGCGGCCGTCAGGATTGCAAGGGTCGTCATCTGGTCGGGGTCCCCACAGGATCATGATTGAAGCGAAGGATCCCGTGGGGCGCGAGCACCGGGTCCTGACAGGTACGTCGGACGGATCCTGTGGGTAAGTCAGGAAGCGAGAACCTCGTCGAGGATCGCTTCCGCCTTCTCCTCTTCGGTGTGCTCGGCCAGAGCCAGCTCCGACACGAGGATCTGGCGAGCCTTGGCGAGCATTCGCTTCTCACCTGCGGAAAGACCGCGGTCGGCGTCGCGGCGGGACAGGTCGCGAACGACCTCGGCCACCTTGATGACATCGCCGGACGCAAGCTTCTCGAGGTTCGCCTTGTACCGGCGCGACCAGTTGGTGGGCTCTTCGGTGTACGGCGCACGCAGCACCTCGAACACGCGGTCGAGGCCCTCCTGGCCGACGACGTCGCGCACACCGACCAGGTCGACGTTCTCCGCCGGGACCTCGATGGTGAGGTCGCCCTGAGCGACCTTGAGCTTGAGGTACATCTTCTCTTCGCCGCGAATCTTGCGGACCTTGATCTCTTCGATCAGCGCCGCGCCATGGTGCGGGTAGACAACCGTCTCGCCTACTGTGAACGTCATCTGCAGATGTCCCCTTTCCCTGAAACCAGGTTACCACGGCGTGATCAGGAGAACTTGCGCCCTTGGGGTTGTCCTGACGTCATTCAGATAAGCGTTTCCGCAGGTCAGAGCGCTGAGGCGGGTGAATGTTCGGACGGTTACCACCCGGTCCGGCACTATCGGATCGTTCCGCAGACGTGACCGTCGCCACGCCCTGACCGGGCATTTCGCCTCTGGTCGCGATGCGCGGGCATACCCCGAGGAGCACTAGGATATGGCGGGGATCCGCCCCCGCCCGAACCAGACGAACATCAGGGAGTTCACCGTGTCCCGTCGCGCCACCGCCGCTCGAGGCGCCCGCACCATCGCCCTCGCCGCGGTCTCCGCAACGGGAGCCCTGCTCCTCGCGGCCTGCGCCCCGACCACCACGGACCTGAACTACGACCCGTCCGACGGCGTCGGCATCTCCGTGCTCGGCGAGGAGAACAGGGACCTGCGCGGCATCAACCTCATGGTCGTGTCGGCCGCCGAGGGCGAGGCAGGGAACGTCCTCGGCGCACTCGCCAACGAGACGGCGGACGACGCGTCGTTCACGCTAGAGGCTCCTGGCGCCGCTCCCGTCACCGTGGACGTCCCGGCCGGGGGCACCGTCTACCTGGGCACGGAGACCGGCGAGGCGGTCCAGCTCGACACCGTGGGCGCGGCGCCCGGCGAGTACGTCGACGCGACGCTCACCGTCGGCGGCGACTCCAAGGAGTTCCAGCTCCCGGTGTTCGACGGCACGCTGCCGGAGTACGCCGACTACCTGCCGGTGGCTGCCCTGCCGTCGCCGTCGGGTTCGCCGTCCGCCTCGCCGTCGCCGTCCGCCACGAGCTGACCCGCTCGGCCAGGTTGAGTCCGGCCACACAGAACGACCCCAACACGATGCACGCGACACGCCGAAGGCGCCGTGCAGTGTGTTGGGGTCGTTCTGTCGGCCCGGTCCTAGGTCACCCGAAGCGGCCCGAGACGTAGTCCTCCGTTGCCTTCACGGCGGGCGACGAGAAGATCGTCGCGGTGTCGTTCATCTCGATGAGCTTGCCCGGCTTGCCGGTGCCCGCGATGTTGAAGAACGCCGTCCGGTCGCTCACACGCGCGGCCTGCTGCATGTTGTGCGTGACGATGACGATCGTGTAGTCCTTCTTGAGCTCCTGGATGAGGTCCTCGATCGCCAGGGTGGAGATCGGGTCCAGGGCCGAGCACGGCTCGTCCATCAGCACGACCTGCGGCTTCACCGCGATGGCCCGGGCGATGCAGAGACGCTGCTGCTGCCCGCCGGACAGGCCGGAACCCGGCCGCTCCAGGCGGTCCTTGACCTCGTTCCAGAGGTTGGCGCCGCGCAGGGACGCCTCGACCATGTCATCGGCGTCGGACTTGGAGATCCGCTTGTTGTTGAGCTTCACGCCCGCCAGCACGTTGTCCCTGATGGACATCGTGGGGAACGGGTTCGGGCGCTGGAACACCATGCCCACCGTGCGGCGCACGGCCACCGGGTCGACGTCGTCGCCGTACAGGTTGACGCCCTCGAGCTCGACGGAGCCCTCCACGCGGGCGCCCGGCGCGACCTCGTGCATGCGGTTCAGGGTCCGCAGGAACGTCGTCTTACCGCAGCCCGACGGGCCGATGAAGGCCGTGACGGACTTGGGTTCGATCGTCATGGAGACACCCTCGACGGCGAGGAAGTCGCCGTAGTAGATGTTCAGGTCCTTCACGTCGATGCGCTGTGCCATCGGATCATTCCTTCGTGTGAGCTGCGGCTGAGGCGGGTCTGCGCGTCAGCGCAGCTTCGGGGAGAACCATCGGGTCACGAGGCGCCCGACAAGGTTGAGGAGCATGACGATGATGATCAGGAGGAGGGCGGCGGCCCAGGCCCGCTCGAAGTTGATGTTCACCAGGCAGTCGAGCGCACCCTCCTGACACGGCACAGGGCCCTGCCGGTACTGGCTGAAGATGTACACGGGCAGAGTCATCATGCGGCCGTCGAACAGGTTGAAGTTGATCGAGTCGGCGACGCCGGCGGTGATGAGGATCGGGGCCGTCTCGCCGATCACCCGAGCGATGGAGAGCAGCACGCCGGTGGTCAGGCCAGCCACGGACGTACGGAGCACCACCTTGACGACGGTCAGCCACTTCGGCACACCCAGAGCATAGGACGCTTCGCGCAGCTCGTTCGGGACCAGCTTGAGCATCTCCTCGCACGAGCGCACGACCACGGGGATCATCAGCACGCTCAGGGCGACCGCCGCGATGATGCCCAGCTTCGCTCCCGGACCGAGGAAGATCGTGAACAGCGCGAAGGCGAACAGGCCGGCGACGATCGAGGGGATACCGGTCATGACGTCCACGAAGAACGTCGTGGCCCGGGCAAGCGTCCCGCGCCCGTACTCGACGAGGTAGATCGCGACCAGCAGGCCGATCGGCACCGAGATCACCGTGGCGGCAAGGGTGATCATCATCGTGCCGACGGCGGCGTGGTAGGCGCCACCCATGTCCATGCCGCCGTACACGCCACGCATCGACGTGAAGAGGAAGTCGGCGTCGAACCGTACGAGGCCCGCCACCAGCACCGTCCACAGCAGCGACACCAGCGGGATGAGCGCCAGCGCGAAGGCGCCCCAGATCAGCACGGTCATGATCGTGTCGGTGCGCTTGCGACCGGTGTCCGCTGAGGTCAGCAGGGCACGCGTGCGCTCGACGGCGTCGGTGGTGCCCGCGGTCGGAGACATAGCGCTCATCAGTTCGCTCCCGAGAATTCCTTGCGGCGCGCGACGATCGCGCGGGCGGCCATGTTGACGACCATGGTGATGACGAACAGCGCCAGACCGGTCGCGATGAGCACGTTCACCCCGAGCCCGCTGGCCTCGGCGAACCGCGACGCGATGAACGCCGCGATGGTCTGCTGCTGGCCAGCGTCGAAGATCTGGAACGAGTAGAGGATCCCGGGTGACAGGATCATGAGCACGGCCATGGTCTCGCCGAGCGCGCGCCCCAGGCCGAGCATCGCGGCGGAGACGACACCGGAGCGGCCGAACGGCAGGACCGCCGTGCGGACCATCTCCCACCGGGTGGCGCCCAGCGCGAGCGCCGCCTCCTCGTGCAGCTTCGGCGTCTGCAGGAAGACCTCACGCGAGACCGCGGTGATGATCGGCAGGATCATCACGGCGAGCACCACCGACGCGGTCGCGAGAGAGCGGCCGGTGTTGGTCACGTTCACGGTCCAGAACGGCAGGAAGTCCAGCACACCGCCGAGCCACACCCAGAAGTCGCTGATGACGGGGGCGAGCGTCCGCCCGCCCCACAGGCCGAACACCACGGAGGGGATCGCGGCGAGCAGGTCGATCACGTAGCCGATCACCGAGGCGAAGCGGCGCGGGGCGTAGTGCGAGATGAACAGGGCGATCCCGATGGCGACCGGCGTCGCGAGCAGCAGCGCCATGACGGCCGCGAGCAGCGTGCCGAAGACGAGCGGTCCGACCAGGTCCCAGAGCGAGTCCATTCCCGCGGGCAGGCCGCCCTGGCGGGCGAGCTCCTCCGGGGAGGCGGTCAGGGCCGGCAGGCCGCGCGCGAGGAGGAACGCCGCGACGGCGGCCAGCACCAGCAGCAGGAAGGCGCCGGCCCCGGTGGTGATCCACCGGAACACCCGGCTGAAGCCACGTTCGGTATCGCCGTGGTTACGCCGTCGGCCAGGCGGCGTCACCCGGCCGGGCTGGGCGGCCGGCGGGCTGTCGGTCGTGGTCACAAGAGCTCCTCGATGCTTGTCGCTCGGTGTGGGGGGAGGTGTGGCTGACATGGCTGTGCCGGTGGCCGGACCGGCGACGCCGTCGGCGCCTGTCGGCCCGGCCACCGGCCGGTGATCATGGTGCTGGTCAGCCGACCGTGATCGAGTCGATCGCGGCTGCGACCTTCTCAGCGGTAGCCGCCGAGATGGGCGCGCTGCCCGCGGCGGTGGCCGCGGCCTGCTGGCCTTCCTCCGACGCCTGGTAGCCCAGGAACGCCTTGACGAAGTTGCCGGTGGCCTCGTCCGAGTAGTTGGTGCAGGCGATGGCGTACGACACGAGCACCAGCGGGTACGTGGCGGGGTCGGTCAGAGTGCGGTCGATCTCGATCGCGAAGTCGTGCTCGGCGCGGCCCTCGACCTCCGGGGAGGCGTCCACGACGGCGGCGGCGCCCTCAGGCGAGTGCTCCACCCAGTCCTCGCCGACCTTGATGGCCGCGGTGCCCAGCGTGCCGACCTTGGAGGCGTCGGCGTACGTGACCGCGCCCTCGGTGTCGGTCACGACGCCGACCACACCGGACGTGCCGTCGGCGGAGTCGCCGCCCTCGAGCGGCCAGACGCCGTCGGGCTCGTCGGTCCAGACGTCGGGAGCCGTGGCGGACAGGTACTCGGTGAAGTTCTCGGTGGTGCCCGAGTCGTCGAGGCGGTGCACCGGCGAGATGTCCGTGTCCGGGAGGTCGGCGTCAGGGTTGTCGGCGGCGATCGCGTCGTCGTTCCACTTCTTGATCTCGCCGTTGAAGATGTTGGCGATGACCTCGGGGGAGAGGTTCAGCGTCTCGATGCCCGGAAGGTTGAAGGCCACGGCGATCGGGCTCACGTAGACCGGCAGGTCGATCGCGCCGTCGGGGCCGCAGACCTCGGTCGACTGCTCGAGCTCTTCGTCGTCCATGGCCGAGTCGGAGCCGGCCCAGACCACGCCACCGGCGAGGAGCTGCTCGCGGCCGACACCGGAACCGGCGGCGTCGTAGTTGATCGTGACGTCCGGGTACGTGCCCTGGAAGCCGGCGACCCAGGCCTCCATCGCGGACTCCTGGGAGGTCGCGCCGGCGCCGGCGAACTCGCCCGACAGGTCGGCCGCGTCGTCGGACGGCGCGGTGCCGTCACCGGTCGTCGGGTCGGATCCGCAAGCTGCGAGGCTCAGCGCGAGCGCGCCCACCATGACAGCGGAGCCAACGCGGGGGAATCGGCTGATCTTCACGTGTCGTTCCATCCTGTTCAAGTCGTACGCGCGGCAGGTGCCGCGGCGTCAGTCGGGACGCTAGGGAGCGGGAGTGACCTGGTCCCCAGGTATGGGTAAACAGAAGGTGAACAAGCCATCACGGAGGGGGTGATCTGCAACACGCCCACCATGGCACGGCCTGGCATTCTTCACCCGTCGGTCCGCTGCTGGGTCAGATAGATGGCGTCCGCCGCCTCGGCGATCCACGCCTGGAGGTCGCTCGAGATGACCGCGCTGCCCGCGGCCTCGGCAGCCCGATCCTGCCCCTCGGAGGACGCCACGTACGCGACGAACTCCTTGACGAAGGTCCCCTTGGCCCGGTCCTCGTACCGCGAGCAGACGACGAGGTACGAGACGAGCACCATCGGGTAGGCGAAGGGCTTGTCGATCTTCCGGTCGAGCACGAACGCGAGGTCGTGCTCGTAGCGGTTCTCGATCCGCGGCGAGACGTCGACGACGGCCGCAGCGGCGTCCGCGCTGTAGGGCACGTACTCCTCGCCCACCTTGATGGCGACGCGCCCGAGGCCGGTCGTCGCCGAGGCGTCCGCGTAGGTGACGCTGCCCGGCGTGGACCGGACGGTCTCGGTGACGCCGCTCGTCCCCTCCGCCGCGAATCCTCCGGTCAGCGGCCACAGGCCGTCCGGCTCGTGCGGCCACGCCTGCGGCGCGGTCTCGTGGAGGTAGTCGGCGAAGTTCTCGGTGGTGCCCGAGTCGTCGGACCGGTGGACCGGCGTGATCCCCAGTGCGGGCAGCTTCGCCTCGGGGTTGGCCTCGGCGATGGCGGGGTCGTCCCAGCGCGTGATCTGGCCCGTGAAGATCCGTGCGATCACGTCGGACGACAGGTTCAGCCGGTCGATGCCCTCGAGGTTGAAGGCCACGGCGATGGGGCTGATGTAGACCGGCAGGTCGATGGCGTTCCCGCCGTCGCAGGCAGGGCCGGAGGCCGCCATCTCCTCGTCGCTGAGCGCGACGTCGGAGGCACCGAACGACGTGTCGCCCGTGAGGAAGGCCTCGCGGCCGTCACCGGAGCCTGCCGGGTCGTAGCTGATCGCCGCGCCGGGGTGCTGCTCCTGGAAGCCGGAGATCCACGCCTTCATCGCCGACTCCTGGGACGAGGCGCCCACACCGTGGAACTCCCCGACGACCACCGGCCCGGCCTCGGCGCTCGGCTCGCCCTCCGCCCCGAGACCCGGCAGTCCGACGGCCGCGCAGCCCGCCAGCGGCACGAGAAGTGCGCCTGCGGTGGCAGCAGCGAAGAGACGGGTGTAGGGGGAGATGCTCACGGACCGCGAAACTACTCACGGACGCGGTCTCGCGAGCAAACGTCAGGTGAACGGAAGGTGACCAGACCTTCGGTCACCTGGTGACGTGCGACACCGTCGGCCGCACGCCCGTGCGGCTCACGCCTCGTCGTCGGCCAGCTTGTAGCCCAGGCCGCGCACCGTGAGGAGGTGCTTGGGCGTACCCGGGTCGGGCTCGATCTTGGAACGGATGCGCTTCACGTGGACGTCGAGCGTCTTGGTGTCGCCCACGTAGTCGGCGCCCCAGACCCGGTCGATGAGCTGGCCACGGGTCAGCACCCGGCCCGCGTTCCGCATCAGGAGCTCCAGCAGGTCGAACTCCTTGAGCGGCAGGGCCACCAGCTCCCCGGACACCGTGACGGTGTGCCGCTCCACGTCCATCCGGACCGGCCCGACCTCGAGGACGCCGTCCTCGTCGTGGTCCGCCGAGTCGTTGGGCTGCCGGCGGCGGAGCACGGCCCGCACCCGGGCCAGGAGCTCGCGGTAGGAGTACGGCTTGGTCACGTAGTCGTCGGCGCCGAGCTCCAGGCCGACCACCTTGTCGATCTCCGAGTCCTTGGCCGTCAGCATGATCACCGGCACGTCACCGCGCGCCCGCAGCTCCCGGCACACCTCGGTGCCGGACAGCCCGGGCAGCATCAGGTCGAGCAGGACCAGGTCCGCACCCTCCGCGTCGTACGCGGCGAGCGCCGAGTTGCCATCAGCGGCTTCGATCACCTCGAAACCTTCGCGGGTCAGCTGGTACGTCAGCGGATCCCGGTACGACTCCTCGTCCTCGACCACCAGGATGCGCGTCACGCGCCTACCTCCTCGTTCTTGGCGGCCACGTCGTCCGTGGCCTTGTGCTGACCCTGCCGGCTGTGCTGGTCCTGCTGTTCCGCAGCATCACGCGGGGCGCCCCGGTTCCCGGCGTCGGGCCGGTCCGCGGACGGGATGCGCAGGGTGAAGGTGGAGCCCCGACCGGGCTCCGACCACATCGTGACGTCGCCCCCGTGGTCGGCGGCGACATGCTTGACGATACTCAATCCGAGCCCTGTGCCACCGGTGTCGCGCGAGCGCGCTGGATCCACGCGGTAGAAACGCTCGAAGACCCGGTCCTGCGCGTCCTCGGCGATGCCGACGCCCTGGTCCACCACCGCGATCTCGACCAGGCCGGCCCGCTCGTTGACCCCCACGCCCACGCGGCTGGCGGGTCCGGAGTAGGCCACGGCGTTGTCCACCAGGTTGCGGACCGCGGTGACCAGGAGGTTGTGGTCGCCGTAGACCTCGGTGTCCAGGTCGCCGCCCATGGTGATGGCGATGTTCTTGGAGTGCGCGGTGGTGCGGGCGCGGTCGACCGCCTCCTCCACCACCTCACGGATCGGGACGGGGGTCAGCTTCGGCATCGCGCCGGCGCCCTGCAGGCGCGACAGCTCGATGATCTCCTGCACCAGGGCGGAGAGCCGGACCGCCTCGCGCTGCATCCGTTCGGTGAACCGGCGGACGGCGACCGGGTCGTCCGCCGCGTCCGCCACGGTCTCGGCCAGCAGCGCCAGCGCGCCCACCGGCGTCTTGAGCTCGTGGGACACGTTGACGACGAAGTCGCGGCGGATCGCCTCGACGCGGCGCGCCTCCGTGCGGTCCTCGGCGAGCACCAGCACCCGTTCGAGGCCCAGCGGGGCCACGCGCACCTGCAGGAGCACCGTGCCCTGGCCCACCGGGCCGCGGGGCAGCTCCAGCTCCTGCTCGCGGATCACGCCGTCGCGCCGCACCAGGGCCACGAGATCGGTGATCGCCGGGTGCACGAGGGCGTCGTTGCGCACCACGCCCAGCGCGTAGGCAGGCGGCGATGCGCGGATGACCTCGTCCTCGCCGTCGAGCACGACGGCGGCGGAGCGCAGCACGGAGAGCACACGGACGAGACCCGCGTCGAGCTCGTCGGGTTCGGCCTGGGCAAGGGCATGCTGCTGCCGCTCGGAGACGCGGAATGCCACGGTGGCAACCACGCCGACGATCACGCCGAAGATCCCGGCGGCCAGCACCGGTACCCCGGAGATGATTCCGTCCACGCCTCCAGGGTAGGTCGACGTTTCAACCGCAGGACGACGCCGGTGGGCGCTCGGACGATCGTGTCGCCTACTGTTCATGTCAGGGAGGAAGAGCGTTAACCTCCCGGTACATCGCGGCGCCGAACCTTGGCGGGTGCGGGCGGTAGCTGTGCCGTGCGCCGTTCGGGACTTGTCCGGACGGTCGGCCCGGCCGCGCGTCGGCCCCTGCCCGCCCTCCTCGGCGGTGCGACAGCGGACGCGTAATCGCCCGTGCGCCCCGAGTGCGAGAGGAAACCGATGCGACAGATCTTCGAAGCTGAGCTCCAGCAGGTCGGAGACGACCTGACCGAGATGAGCAGGCTCGTGGAGTCCGCCATCACCCGTGCCGGCACGGCGCTGTTGGAGGCCGACCTCCAGCTGGCTCAGGAGGTGATCGCCTCCGACAAGACCATCGACGCCATCGAGGACTCCCTCGACGAGCGGTGCATCCACCTGCTCGCGCAGCAGGCGCCCGTGGCCACCGACCTGCGGATCGTGGTGAGCGCCCTGCGGATGAGCGCCTCCCTTGAGCGGATGGGTGACCTCGCCCGGCACGTGGCCCAGGTGGCGCGCGGGCGCTACCCGGCGCAGGCGATCATTCCGGAGGCGCGGGACACCTTCGTGAAGATGCACGAGGCCGCCGTCCGCGTGGCCCAGCGCACCACCAAGCTGCTCGCGACCCGCGACCTCACGGTGGCCGAGGCGCTCGAGCGGGACGACGACATCATCGACGCGCTGCACCAGGAGACGTTCAACCTGCTCCTGGCGCCCGAGTGGCAGGGCACGGTCCAGGAGTCCGTCGACGTGACCCTGGTCGGCCGCTACTACGAGCGGTTCGGGGACCACGGTGTGTCGGTCGCCCGCCGCGTGACGTTCCTCGTCACCGGCGACTTCCCGGAGGCCTAGGGCTCGCGCCCGCTGCGCCGTCGGACAGGTCGTTGCCGCTTCCGAGCCTTGGACGCTTCCAAGGTTTGGAGGCGGCAACAACTGTCTCCGCGCCGATGGCAGGATGGGAGCCATGACCTACACCCTCGTGCTGCTCCGCCACGGCGAGAGCGAGTGGAACGCCAAGAACCTGTTCACCGGCTGGGTGGACGTCGCCCTCTCCGAGAAGGGCGTGGAGGAGGCCAAGCGCGGTGGCGCGCTCCTCAAGGAGGCCGGCGTGAACCCGGACATCCTGCACACCTCCCTGCTGCGCCGCGCCATCATGACGGCGAACCTGGCGCTCGACGCCGCCGACCGGCACTGGATCCCGGTCAAGCGCAGCTGGCGCCTCAACGAGCGTCACTACGGCGCACTACAGGGCAAGGACAAGAAGCAGACGCTCGCCGAGTTCGGCGAGGAGCAGTTCATGCTGTGGCGCCGCTCCTACGACGTGCCGCCGCCGGAGATCGAGCTTGGCTCCGAGTTCAGCCAGGACACGGACCCGCGCTACGCCGACGCCCCCGTCATCCGCACGGAGGCCCTCAACCTCGTGCTCGAGCGCGCCCTGCCGTACTGGGAGAGCGAGATCGTGCCCGACCTGAAGGCCGGCAAGACGGTGCTGGTCGCCGCGCACGGCAACTCGCTGCGGGCGCTGGTGAAGCACCTCGACGGCGTCTCGGACGACGCGATCGCCGGGCTGAACATCCCGACGGGTATCCCGCTGGTGTACGAGCTGGACGAGGAGACCCTCGCCCCGGTGAAGCCGGGCGGCACCTACCTGGACCCGGAGGCCGCGAAGGACGCGATCGCCGCGGTGGCCAACCAGGGCCGCTGACCCTCCGCACGCCGAGGTAGAACCGTGGCAGGGTTCTACCTCGGCAGGGTCGGTTGTCTTGTCGCGTGGTGCTTGCGCGCCTGCTCGTAGACGTCGAGGATCTCGTCGGCGGCGCGGTCCCAGCCGAACCTGGTCGAGGAGGCGCGAGCGCCGACGGCCAGGCGGGCACGGAGCACGTCGTCGTCCAGGAGACTCTTGAGGACCAGCGCCCAGCTCTCGGGCTCGTGGTCGGGTACGAGAACCCCCGAGACGCCGTCCTCGACCACCGTGCGCAGCCCGCCCACCGCGGCCGCGACCACCGGGGTCCCCGTCGCCTGCGCCTCTGCCGCGACGAGGCCGAACGACTCGCTGTGCGACGGCACGGCCACCAGGTCCGCGGCCCGGAAGTAGTCGGCGAGCACCTGCTGCGGCACCGGGGGCCGCACGAGCACGTGGGCGGCCACGCCTTCCTGGTAGGCGAGCGCCTCGAGCTCGCGGACGGCCGTCGGCCTGCCCGACGCGCCGCCCAGCACCACGAGCAGGGGCGGCTGCCCGTGCCCCTCCTCCCATACCCGCTCCCCCAGTGCCCGGACCAGCACGTCGGGGCCTTTGAGCAGCTGCACACGCCCCGCGAACAGCACGATCTTCCGGTCCACCGGTAGCGCGAGGCGTTCCCGTAGCCCGGCCCGTTGCGCCGCCCGACGGCGGTCCCGCTCCGCCGGGTCTCCCGCGGCGACGTCGGACGGCGGGGAGAACACGTCGAGGTCCACGCCGGGCTGCACCACGCGCACCCGCTCGGGGTCGGCGCGGTAGTCGCGCACCAGGTCGGCCGCCTCCTGCTCGGTGTTCGCGACGAGGACGTCGGACTCGGCGACCACCTGCTCCTCGCCGATGATCCGGCCGTGCGGTTCGGGGGCGTCCCCCGGTGCGAGGGAGGCGTTCTTCACGCGCGCCATGGTGTGCATGGTGTGCACCAGCGGGACGTCCCAGCGCTCCGCCGCGAGCCAGCCGACCTGGCCCGAGAGCCAGTAGTGCGTGTGCAGCACGTCGTACCAGCCCTCCGGCCGGTGCGCCTCGGCCCGCAGCACGCCCGCCGCGAACGCGCACAGCTGGCCGGGCAGGTCGTTCTTGTCCAGCCCCTCGTACGGCCCGGCCGAGACGTGGATGACGCGGATCCCCGGTTCGGCGTCGGTCACCTTGGGCTGGGCCGACGTCGTCGCACGCGTGTAGATCTCCACCTGCGCCCCGCGCCGGGCGAGCGCCCGGGACAGCTCCAGCACGTACACGTTCATGCCGCCCGCGTCGCCCGTCCCGGGCTGCTCCAGCGGCGACGTGTGCACGGAGACCATCGCGACCCGCAGCGGGCGGTTCGCGCCGGTCTCGCCGAGGCCGGGAGGCAGGCTGTCCCGCATCATGCCTCCAGGACGCACGCAGGAACGGGCAGCTCCAGTCGGTCGGTGATCTCGCCCTTGCCCGACGCGCGGTCGAGCCGGACGGCGATCAGCTCGTCGGTGAGCTGCGCGGCCACCACCACGATGCGGCCGTCGGCAAGGACCGCGTGGTGGCGCGGCCAGGCGCCCGCACCGAGGTCGATGTCGGCGACGTTCTCGACGACCAGGTGCCCGACGGCGCCCGGCACGGTCTCGTCGAAGCCCTCCGTCGTCGCGGCCGCGTCGTGGATCCGGAGCACCGACAGGACGTCCGGGCCGCGCACGCCCACGTGCACCAGATCGCCGGCGACGGTGATGTGCGAGGGGTAGCCCGCGGCGCCGTCGGGCGTGGTGCGCGCGGTGATGGCCACCGAGCCGACGTGCTCGAGGCGCCCGGGGCCTGCAGGCACAAGGACGTGCAGCCGGCAGTCCAGCTCGCCCGCGACGAGGATCGTGCCGTCGGCGAGCTCCACCAGGTGGCGCGGGCCGGTACCCGGCGGCAGGACGGCGGCGACGGTGCCGCTCGACGCTTCGGCGTCCGCTCCCGAACCAGCGAGCGGGTAGGTGCGCAGCTCGTCGGTGCCGAGGTCGGACACGAGGACGCGGTCCCCCCACACGTGCACGAAGTGGGCGTGCGGGCCCTCCTGCCGGTCCGCGACCGGGCCGGTTCCCTCGTGCGGGAACGTCTGCGGCTCGCCGAGCGCGCCGTCATCGGCAAGCGGTACGACGGCGGCGACGCCGTCACCGTAGTTGGCCACCCAGGCCGCGGACTCCGTGGCCACCACGTGGCACGGGCCCGCACCGCCCGAGGTGGCGGTCCCCGCAGGGGCGAGCGTGCCGGCGTCGGACACGTGGAAGGAGGTGACCCTGCCGGGCCCTGCCTCGCCCACCGCCACGAGCGTGCGCCCCGACGGGTGGAGCGCGAGGAACGACGGCGAGGGGGCCTGCGCGACGAGCTCGCCACCGGCGAACTTTCCGTCCGGGCCGATGCCGACGCGCCAGATGCCCTCACCGGTCCCGGGCTCGGTCTCAGCCTTCGGGTAGGTGCCGATCCACAGGGCAGCGGTAGGGGTGCTCATGCAGCCAGCCTAGGGTCTGTCGGGGATTGCAAAGGGCCTGAACGACTCGGCTGACGGCTGCGGCTGATCGCTGGCGGTGTTTGGCGAACCACCACATTCCCAAACATGCCGCAATGACGTTTCGCCCGTGCCCCGGCCAGAGATGCACGACGCCCCGGCCGCCCCGTGAGGGGCGCCGGGGCGCAATATGCCGTCGTGCAGGCGACGCGTCAGCCGTTGGCCTTCGCGTATGCCTCCTGGACCTCGGCCGCGATACGGCCACGGTCGCTCACGGTGTAGCCATTGACCTTGGCCCATTCGCGGACCGCCGCCGTGTCGCTTCCCGAACGCGACCGACGCGTGGTGGTGGCAGTGCGCGCAGCCGGCGACTTCACCTTGCGTGCGTGGCCGACCCACGAAGCGAGTGCGTCACGCAGCTGGGCCGCGTGCTCGGCATTGAGGTCGATCTCGTAGGAGACGCCGTCGAGGCCGAAGTTCACGGTCTCGTCGGCGGCACCGCCATCGATGTCATCTTCGAGAACAAGCTGAACCTTCTGAACCATGCGGGTACTTCCCTTCCGAGCCACAATTTCCGGGGTTAGTTCGTGAGCATGCCGCACTCAATATTGACATGTCAATAATGGTCGTGTGACACCGATCACCAAAACTTCACCCGGCGCAGTTGAACTGCGTGGATTTTGATCCGGAAGGTCACCAGGGATAACCTCGGCCTCGCGGATCAGCGCGAAGGGGAATTCTCCGTGTTTTCTGCTGCCGCCACCATGCCCTCGCGATCCATTCGCTCGAGGGCCTCTCGCTCGTGACGGTCCGCGCGAAGGATCTTCCGCATGGCAAACCAGAACAACAGGCCGACGCCCACCGAGGGCGTGAGCCCGGCGAGCACCGCAAGCGTCGTATCCATCACAAGATCCTCACAAACTCATCGAGCGGTTCGAATTCCTCAGGCCTGCGGCTTCACCAGCGGGAAAAGGATCGTCTCGCGGATGCCCTGACCGGTCAGCGCCATGAGCAGACGGTCGATGCCCATGCCCATTCCGCCCGAAGGGGGCATCGCGAATTCCATCGCGGTCAGGAAGTCCTCGTCGAGCAGCATCGCCTCGGCGTCGCCCGCCGCGGCCATCCTGGCCTGCGCCTCGAAGCGCTGCCGCTGGATCACCGGGTCGACCAGCTCTGAATAGCCGGTAGCCAGCTCGAAGCCACGGATGTACAGATCCCACTTCTCGACCTGTCCCTTTTCCGTGCGGTGGTCCCGGGTGAGCGGTGACGTCTCCACGGGAAAGTCGCGCACGAACGTCGGCGCGGACAGGTGGTCGCCCACCCGGTGCTCCCAGAGCGTCTCGACGAGCTTTCCGTGATTCAGGATCTTCTTGTTGCCGACCTCGACATCAAGACGGCCCGCGATCTTCTCGAGCTCCTCCACCGACGTGTCGGCAGTGATCTCCTCGCCGAGGCTTTCGGAGAGCGAGTCGTACATACGCAGGTTTGCCCATTCCCCGCCGAGCTCGTACTCGGAGTCGTCAGGAAGAGTCACGAGCGTGGTACCGAGAACGTCCTGTGCGGCCGTCTGCACCAGATCCTTGGTGAGTGCGCCGATGGTGTTGTAATCGCCGTAGGCCTCGTACGCCTCGAGCATCGCGAACTCCGGCGAGTGCGACGAGTCGGCGCCCTCGTTCCGGAAGTTCCGGTTGATCTCGAAGACCTTCTCGACGCCGCCGACGACCGCCTTCTTGAGGAAGATCTCCGGTGCGATACGCAGGAAGAGGTCCAGGTCGTACGCATTCATGTGCGTCGAGAAAGGCCGCGCGGACGCGCCGGACGCAATGGTCTGCAGCATCGGCGTCTCGACCTCGAGAAAGCTGCGGCGGTGGAAGTTCTCGCGCAGGGACCGCACCACGCCGGCGCGCAGGCGCACCATGTCGCGCGCCGCGGGGCGCGCGATGAGGTCCACGTAGCGCTGCCGGACGCGCGCCTCCTCGGACAGGTCCTTGTGCAGCACCGGGAGCGGGCGCAGCGACTTGGCCGCCATCTGCCACTCGTCGGCGAACACGCTCAGCTCGCCCCGGCGCGAGGCACCGACGCGGCCGTGCAGGAAGAGGTGGTCGCCCAGGTCGACGTCGGTCTTGAAGGCGGCGAGCGCCTGCTCACCGAGCACGGCGAGGCTCAGCATGCCCTGGAGGCGGTTGCCCTCGCCGTCCTGCAGCGTGACGAAGCAGAGCTTGCCGCCGATCCGGACGAAGACCACCCGGCCGGCGATGCCTACGACGTCGTCGGTCTCCTGGCCGGCCTCGAGGTGGCCGTACGCCGTCCGGACCTCGGCGATGGTGTGCGTGACCGGGACGCTGACGGGGTACGCCTCCGTGCCCTGTGCCAGGAGGCGCTCCCGCTTCTCGCGCCGGATCCGCAGCTGCTCTGGCAGGTCGTCGGTCGGCGGGGTCGCGGCGTTCTCGGCAGCGGAGTTCTCGGTCACGGATTCGATTCTATCGGTGCCGATCACCCGCTGAGTGCGGGATTTTCGCCCGGTTGGCCACACGTGCGGGGCGAATATCGCGCACTCGACGACAGGAAGTCAGGGATTGAGGTCCAGGGCCAGGTCCAGGATGGGGGCGCTGTGAGTGAGGGCTCCCACCGAGAGGAAGTCCACGCCCGTGGCCGCGACCTCTTGCGCCTTGTCCAGCGTCAGGTTGCCGGTCGCCTCGAGCTCGACGTGCGCGGGGACGCCGTCGTGCCCCTCCCGCTCGCGGACGGCGGCCACCGTCTCGGCGAGCAGCGCCGGCTCCATGTTGTCCAGCAGGAGGAAGTCCGCCCCCGAGGCCAGGGCCTCCAGGGCCTGGTCGGTCGTGTCGGCCTCGACCTGGATCTGCACGTCCGGGAACCTCTCACGGACGGCGGCGACCGCGGCGGCGACCGACCCGGCGGCGACCACGTGGTTGTCCTTGACCATGGCGACGTCGTACAGGCCCATGCGCTTGTTCGTGCCGCCGCCTGCGCGCACCGCGTACTTCTCCAGGGCGCGCAGGCCCGGCGTCGTCTTGCGGGTGTCGAGGACCTGGGCGCCCGTACCCGCCAGCTCCCGGGCGAAGGCACGGGTCGCCGTCGCGACGCCGGACGCGCGGCTCGCCAGGTTGAGCAGGGTCCGCTCGGCCACCAGCAGCACCTGGGTGGGGCCCTCCAGCACCGCGAGGACCTGGCCGGCGGTGACGGTGTCGCCGTCCTGCGCGTGGAACGTGACGGTCGGGCCCGCCAGGGCCAGGCGGGTCGCCACCTGGTCGAGGACCTCCCGCACCACCACGAGTCCCGCTACCACGCCGTCCGCACGCGCCACCAGCTCGGCAACCCCCGTGGCCGACGCCGGGATGGTCGCCTGCGAGGTCACGTCGCGGCCCGGAGCGGGCCCGAGGTCCTCGTCGAGGGCGATCTCGACGGTCCGGGCGACCCAGGCGGCGTCGAGCCCCGGGTCGACCGTGCTGGGGGTGTCGAAGACGGGAAGAGTGCTCACGGGCTCACCGTATCCGCCGCGCCGGGCACCGCCGCGCCGTCGACGATGTCCTGGAGCATGCGCTCCGAGTCCGTGAGATACCGGTTGAGGTCCGCTGCCGCGCCGTCGGCGTCGCCCGACAGGAACCGGCGCAGGAGGCTCGCGTTACGGTCGACGAAACCGTCGAAGAACGCGCCGTTCTCGCCCAGCAGGCCGAACGACAGGCGGAGCTCGGCGGAGAGGTTCGCGTGCACGCGGTCGAGGCGCGGGCTGCTCGCGAGCGCGACGATCCCCGAGTGGAACCGCATGTTCGCCGCGGCGATGTCCCGCCAGTCGCCGCCGAGCCGGGCCGCGAGGGCCGCGTCGACGGCGTCGCGCATGGTGCGGGCGCCGGGATGTGCGGGATCGCCCCCCGCGAGCGCCGGGACCTCGATGAGCCGCCGCACCCGGTAGATGTCGACGACGTCGGCGAGGGTGGGACGAGCCACGGCGACACCCGCGTTGGGGCGCCGGACCAGGAGGCCCTCGTGGACCAGGATCCGGAAGGCCTCGCGCAGGGTGTTGCGGGAGACGTCGAGCGTCTCGCTGACCGCCTGCTCCGAGAGCCGCTGTCCGGGCGTCAGCCGGCCGGTGACGATGAGCTCGCGGATGGCGTCCGCGCTGCGCTCTGCCCGATCGGTTGTCACTCCCTCATTCTACGGATTCGCCGAGGTAGAGCGCTTGTCCGCCTTGTTTGCCGGTGTGGTCCGACCGGGGGACGGACAAGCGCTCTGCTTCGGCGAGTCTAGGGTCAGTCGACCGTGTCCAGGACCGCGTGGACCAGGTTGCGGGACTGGGCGGCGATCGAGGTGCGCCAGGCGTCGAACGTCGGGTCGGTCACGCCGAAGGCGGTCTCGAAGTGCTGCATGTCCGGGGTGTGGATGTGCCCGGCCGGGATGTCGAGCCCCGCGCGGTCACGCAGCAGCGTGTTGCGGTAGGCGCTCTCGTTCGAGAGGTAGTTGCCGCCGCCCCCGCTGTACGAGCAGGAGCCGTCGGCCGGCGGAACGGGCGGCGTCGCGGGCGGGTAGGTGACGGACGGCGGGCTGTTGAAGGTCTGGCGCACCGGCGACGCACAGTCGGGGAACTGGGTGTAGCTGGTGTTCCAGACCACGCCGAAGGCCACCGACGGGTCGGGCCAGGTGTCGCCCGGCGGGCGCGGGACGTCGGCCCCGGTGTCGGCCGCGATCATCTCCGCGATCGGCAGGCTCGCCGTCGTCCACTGCGGTGGGTCCGTGAGCCCGTCGCCGCCGCCCCAGCGGTCGACGACCTGGATGTTGCACCCCGGGTTGTTGATCGCGAGCTGCGGTACGCCGCCCACGGCGGGGCACGGCAGGCCCCGGTCGTTGCCAGCGAAGGTGCCGTGGTAGCGGGCGTTCCACTGCTCCAGGTTGAACTGGGACCCACCGGCCTGGCTCACGGTGATCGACGCGTCGACCTGGCGTGGCCCGGGCTCCATGAACGGCCCGACGGTGTCCTCGAGGTAGCCCCGCTCGAACTCGGGGTAGCTCACGGGCAGCGTGTACGCCTCGACGTGGGCGAGCGTGCCGTCGTCGGTGCGGTAGGTGGTGCCGTCCAGCGAGAGCGCCGTGGCGCCCGACGGGTTGCCGTGCCGGATGTTGTTGCCGACGGTGCCCGGCGCCGAGGAGGTGGTGCCGCCGTCGAGCGTGTAGACGTCGAACCCGCTGACGATCACGCGCAGGACGTCGTCGCCGGGTGGCAGGTCAATGTCGAACATGCCGCGCGCCGCCTTGTCGAACGTCTCGATCAGGCCGGCGCGCTCGGCGTCGGTGAGGCCGCCGCGCGGCGCCCACTGACGCAGCACCGACATGGCCTCGACCCGGGTCCAGTACAGCGGCCGGTCGTCGCTCGCGGGCAGGTCACCGCGTACGTGACCGTCGCTCTGGGCCCGGCGGACGGCGGCGTCCCACAGGGCCTCACCCTTGCGTTCGGCCAGTGCCGTCGCGGCGTCGAGCGTGCGGGTGCGGCACAGGGCCGCCGTGAGGGCGGCCGTGTAGCTGCCGAACCCGCCGCCCTCGATGACGGTGCGGGCGTAGGTCTGCTCGGCGGGGACGGTCGGGTCGGCGGCGTCCGGCAGGCGGGCCGCCAGACGGCTCTCCTCGACCGAGAGCTGGAGGCTCGGGTCGAGGCAGCCCGCTCCGGACCCGGGTCCTAGCGCGGGTGCGGCCTGGGCGGCGACCGGAGCTGCCAGTGCGGTGGTGGCACAGAGTGCGAGGGCGACGGCGCCTGCTCGCACCCTGACGGCGGTACCTGGTCTAGACATTCTCGACATGATGAATCACTTCTCCCCTCGGAGGTGGTCGTCACGACCGTAGAGGTTCGTTGAACAATCCAACAGGGTTCGCCGCGTAAATATCTGGTGTCCCGGGCTGTTCGCCAGCACCGGAGCCGTGTCATGATCGACAATGTTCCGCAATGCGGCGGAAACATCCGACGAGGAACATCCTGACTGTTGAACAATCCGGCTCAACACATCGACCAGGAGGACGCCATGTCCGACACGAGCCACGAGCCCGCCACCTCGACGGCAGAGACGCCGACGAGCCCCCCGGCCGCCAAGGTCAAACGTTTCGCGTCAGCGCGCAGCCGCTCCCTGCTGGGCGCGCTCTTCCTCATGGCGACCTCCGCCATCGGCCCCGGCTTCATCACGCAGACCGCCACCTTCACCCAGCAGCTGGGCGCCGCGTTCGCGTTCGGCATCCTGGTCTCGATCCTGCTGGACCTCGCCGTCCAGATGAACGTGTGGCGCATGATCACGCTGACCGGCAAGCGGGCGAGCGTGCTGGCCAACGACGCCCTGCCGGGCAGCGGCTACGTGCTGGCCGTGCTCATCGTGCTCGGCGGGCTCGTCTTCAACATCGGCAACACGGCGGGCGCTGGCCTGGGCCTGAACGCGCTGTTCGGCCTCGACCCCCGGGTGGGCGGGGCGGTCAGCGCCGTCATCGCCATCGCGATCTTCCTCGCCAAGCGCGCCGGGGCCGTCGTGGACCGGGTGGTCATCGTGGCCGGCGTGGTGATGATCGTGCTCACCGTGATCGTCGCGATCCTGTCCGACCCGCCCGTCGGCGAGGCGCTCAGGCAGACGGTGCTGCCCGACACCGTCAACTTCGCCACCATCACCACCATCGTGGGCGGCACCGTCGGCGGCTACATCACGTACGCCGGCGCGCACAAGCTGCTCGACTCGGGCACCGCGGGCCCCGAGAACATCCGCGAGGTCGACAAGGCCGCCGTCAGCGGGATCATCGTCACCGGCATCATGCGGTACGTGCTGTTCCTGGCGGTCCTCGGCGTCGTCGCCTCCGGCGTCGTGCTCGACGTCGCGGGCAACCCCGGCGCGGACGCGTTCTCCGCCGCCGCCGGCGAGGCCGGGCTGCGCATCTTCGGCGCGGTGTTCTGGATCGCCGCGATCACCAGCGTCATCGGCGCCGCCTACACGTCCGTCTCGTTCCTGCCCGTGTTCTCCGCGAAGATCGTCGGCCGCACCGCAGACCTGTGGACGGTGGGCTTCATCGTCGTCTCGCTGGCGATCTACCTGGCGATCGGCACCGCGCCCGCCACGCTGCTCGTGTTCGTCGGCGGCGTGAACGGCCTCATCCTGCCCATCGGCCTGACCCTGTTCATGTATATCGGCTGGTTCCGCGGCTCGCTGCTGGGCAGCGTCCGCTACCCACGGTGGCTCCTGGTGGTCGGCACCCTGGCCGCCGTGGTCACCTGGTACATGGCGGTCAACGCGGTGGGCCCGATCTTCGACCTGCTGTCCGCCTGAGCCCCCGGCTCGGCACACCGAAAGACCGCACCACCGAAAGGACACCCGCACCATGAGCGCCGTCGACCTGAACAGCGACCTCGGCGAGGGCTTCGGCCGCTGGACCCTCGGCGACGACGAGCAGATGCTCGCCATCGTCTCCAGCGCCAACGTCGCCTGCGGCTTCCACGCAGGGGACCCGGCGTCCATCCGTCGCACCGTGCGCTCCGCCGTGGCGCGCGGCGTCACGATCGGCGCGCACGTCGGCTACCGCGACCTGGCCGGGTTCGGCCGCCGCAACATGGACGTGCCGGACGACGAGCTCGAGGCCGACGTCGCCTACCAGATCGGCGCGCTCCGCGGCCTGGCCGACGCCGAGGGCGGCGTCGTCACCTACGTGAAGCCGCACGGTGCGCTGTACAACACGGCGCAGGTGGACGAGCGGGTGGCCCGGGCGGTCGCGGCGGCGGTCGCCGCGGTCGACCCGGGCCTCGTCCTGCTCGGCCTGCCCGGCAGCGTGGCCCTCGCGGCGGCCTCCGCGGCAGGGCTCGCGACCGCCACCGAGGCCTTCGCGGACCGCGCGTACACACCCGAGGGCCGCCTGGTCTCGCGCCGCGAGGCCGGAGCGGTGCTGCACGACGCCGACGACGTGGCCCGGCGCATGCTCCGCCTGGTCACCGAGGGCGTGGTGACGGCGGTGGACGGGTCCGACGTCGCCGTGCGCGCGGACTCGGTGTGCGTGCACGGCGACTCCCCCGGCGCCGTCGCCATGGCCCGGCGGATCCGCGAGGTGTTCGACGCCGAGGGCATAGAGCTCACGGCCTTCGCCCCGGCGGGCGGCGGCTCCGCAGCGTGATGCGGGTACTGACCGCCCGCGACGACGCTCTCCTGGTCGAGCTCGACGACCTGGACCAGGCGGTCGCGCTGTACGAGTCCCTCCTGAGTGATCCCGTGCGGGGCGTCGGCGTGCCCGTGCCGGGCGCGCGGACGCTGCTGGTGCCGTTCCGTCCCTCGGCCGTGTCCGCGTCGGCCCTGGCCGCGGAGCTTCGAACGCGACCGCTGGAACGCCGTGCCGCCTCCGCCGCGCGGACCGTCGAGATCCCCGTGCTGTACGACGGCGCCGACCTCGCCGAGGCGGCCGACCTGCTGGGCTGGAGCCCGGAGGAGCTGGTCCGGCGGCACACCGCGGCGGCCTGGACGGTGGGATTCGTCGGGTTCGCGCCCGGCTTCGCCTACCTGACCAGCGACGACCCCGAGCTGGTGGTCCCGCGGCGGGCGAGCCCGCGCACGCGGGTCCCGGCCGGTTCGGTGGCGCTCGCCGGGCCGTACAGCGGCGTCTACCCGCGGGAGAGCCCCGGCGGCTGGCAGCTCCTCGGCCGCACCGACGCCCCCGTCTGGGACGTGACCCGCGAGCGCCCGGCCCTTCTCCTCCCGGGCGACGAGGTCCGCTTCGCACCGGTCCGCGCGCTGGCGGACGCGGGGGTGGCGGCAGCGACCGCAGCGGTCCGCCGCGAGCAAGCCGTTGGGCACGCTCTTCCGGTCGAGACCATGCGCGACCGCTTGGTCGAAGCGGACCTTCCCGGGTCGGCGGACGCCGGCGGAGAGCGGGCCGGCGGACTCGAGATCGTCAGCCCCGGGGTGCAGGCGCTGGTCCAGGACCTCGGGCGGCCCGGGTCCGAGGGGGCGGGCGTCTCGGCGTCCGGTGCGCTCGACCGGCCGAGCCTGCGGGCGGCCAACCGCGCCCTGGGCAACCCGTCCGGCGCGGCGGTCATCGAATCCGTCGGCGGGCTGCGGCTGCGCGCCCACGGTCCGCAGGTGCTCGCGGTGACGGGGGCGGCGGACGAGATCGTGGTGCGTCCGGCCACTGCCGAACCGGAACGCCCCGACCGCCGCCCGCTGCCGGGCGAGCCCTTCGCGCTGGACGACGGCGACGAGCTGCGCCTCGCACCGCCCGCCCGGGGCGTGCGCGCCTACGTGGCGGTACGCGGCGGGATCGACGTGCCGCCCGTGCTCGGGAGCCGTGCCACGGACGTGCTGGCCGGGCTCGGACCGGACCCGCTCCGGTCCGGCGACCTGCTGCCCGTCGGCAGCCAGGAGCGCGGCGTCCCGGCCGTCGAACCGCCGACGGTCGAGTCACCCGGGGCCGGACCGCACGGGACGCCGGCCCTCGGGACCACGGCGCACCCGGCCGAGGCGCCGTCGTCCGACAGGCAGGACAGCCTGCCGGCACCCGGCGAGGTGACGGTGCTCCCGATAGTCCTGGGGCCGCGGGACGACTGGTTCGACGCCGCGACCATCGCGCGGCTGACCGGCCAGGACTGGCTGATCACCCCGCGCTCCAACCGGATCGGGCTGCGCCTGGACGGCGATCCCCTCGTCCGCACCCCCGAACGCGAGGGCGCCGAGCTGCCGAGCGAGGGCTGCGTCACGGGCGCGATCCAGGTTCCGCCGGACGGCCAGCCGGTCCTCTTCCTCGCCGACCACCCGTTGACCGGCGGGTACCCGGTGGTCGGGGCGGTCGTCGCCGACCACGTGCCGAACGCCGGACAGCTCCCCGCGGGCGCACGCGTCCGCTTCACCGTCCAGAACCACCCAGGAGGCACCCCATGATCCGCACCGTGCTCGTCGCGAACCGGGGCGAGATAGCGGTCCGTATCGTCCGCGCATGCGCAGACCTGGGGATCCGTTCCGTCGCCGTGTACGCCGACGGCGACGCCGACGCGCCGCACGTCCGCCTCGCTGACGAGGCCTGGGCCCTGGAGGGCCGCACCGCCGCCGAGACGTACCTGTCGGTGGTGAAGCTGCTCGACGTCGCCCGCCGGTCGGGCGCGGACGCACTCCACCCCGGCTACGGCTTCCTGTCCGAGCGCGCAGCCGCCGCGCGGGCCGTCGAGGAGGCAGGGCTCGTGTGGGTGGGGCCGACGTCGGCGACGATCGAGCTGCTCGGCGACAAGATCGCCGCCCGTGACCTGGCCCGCACCGTCGGCGCACCCCTGGTGCCCGGTTCGGACGGTCCCGTGCCCGATGCCGCCGCGGCGCTCGCCTTCGCCGAGGAGCACGGCCTGCCGCTGGCCATCAAGGCGGCACACGGCGGCGGCGGGCGCGGCATGCGCGTGGCCAGGACCCTGGAGGAGGTGCCCGAGCTGTTCGAGGCCGCGCGCCGCGAGGCGGAGGCCGCCTTCGGGCGCGGCGAGTGCTTCGTCGAACGGTTCCTGGAGCGGCCCCGGCACGTGGAGGCGCAGGTCATCGCCGACGACCACGGGCACGTCGTCGTGGCGGGCACCCGGGACTGCTCCCTGCAGCGGCGCAACCAGAAGCTGGTCGAGGAGGCGCCCGCGCCGTTCCTCGACCCCGCGGTGCGCAAGCGGATCCATGAGTCGGCGCGCGACCTCTGCGCCGCCGCCGGATACCGCGGAGCGGGAACCGTGGAGTTCCTGCTCGGCGCCGACGGCACCCTGTCCTTCCTGGAGGTCAACACGCGCCTCCAGGTCGAGCACCCCGTCACCGAGGAGACCACCGGGCTGGACCTCGTCGTCGAGCAGCTCCGCGTCGCGAGCGGCCTGCCGCTGTCCGTGACGGAAGACCCCACCCCGCGCGGCCACGCCATCGAGCTGCGGCTCAACGCCGAGGACCCGGCGCGCGGGTTCCTGCCCGGCCCCGGGCGCATCGAGCGGTTCGTGCCCCCCTCCGGTCCAGGCGTCCGGGTGGACGCCGGGGTGGAGTCCGGGTCGGTGATCCCCGGCGAGTTCGACTCGCTGTTCGCCAAGGTCGTCGTGTGGGGGCCCACCCGGGAAGCCGCACTCGCGCGGGCGCGGCGGGCCGCCGCGGAGACCGTGGTCGAGGGCGTGCCGACCGTGCTGCCGTTCCACCGCGCGGTCCTGGCCGACCCGGCGTTCACGGGATCGGACGGCGGTTCGGCGGACGGGTCCGCCTTCGCCGTCCACACCCAGTGGATAGAGACCGAGCTGCTGGCATCGATCGATCCGCAGACGCTCGCCGCTCCCGTGCTCGATCCCGGGGTCGTGGAGACGTGGGTCGAGATCGACGGCCGTCGGCACAAGGTGCGCACGCCGGGCGGGATCGGGTTCGCAGGCGCCGGGCTGCCTGGTAGTACGACGGCGCAGACGACGCCGCCGACGTCGGACCCTGGGAGGGACGCTGGACGCGTACCGCTGCTCCCCGCGATGCCCGGCACGCTGGTCCGCTGGCTGGTGGCCGACGGCGAGACGGTGGCCGACGGCCAGCCCGTCGCCGTCGTCGAGGCGATGAAGATGGAGTCCCAGCTCGTCGCGGAGTCGGCGGGAACCCTGGAGCAGGTCACCTCGGAGGGTACCCAGATCACGACGGGCAACCCGGTCGGTTACGTCACGCGCTGACCAACCGCAGCGTCGCGGCCGAGCTCGGTCAGTTGCTTGCCTCCGCCCGTGACATCGGTCGGTTGCCTTGAGATCGGTCAGTTGAACGACCGATCTCAAGGCAACCGACCGATCTCACCGCAGGGCCTGGTGCAAGCGACCGAAGTCGCTGCCGCGTTCGGACTCGGCCGGTGTCACTCCGCCTGGAGGAGCCCGGCGTCGTCCAGCCAGATCCGGACCCGGCGCCTCCACTCCTCGTCCGGCTTCGGGAAGTCCGTGCGGTAGTGGCCGCCACGGGTCTCCTCGCGCAGCGCGGCGGCCCTGGTCAGGGCGCGGGCCACCTGGTAGACGTTGGTGGTCTCCCACTCGGCGGCCTGGGGTTCGGCCACCACCTCGGCCGCCAGGTGCGCATCGGCGCGGACGGCGGCGAGCCGCTCGTCGACCTCGGCGAGCGAGCGAGCGGACCGGATCACGCCGGACCCGGCGGACGTCACCTTCTGGATGCGTGACCGGGCGGCGGCCGCGACCAGCCCCGACCCGCCGGGACGCTCGGCGGGCTCGCCGGGCTTGAGCTCGCCGGCGTCGAACCGGGCAGCGACGTCGCGCGCCGCGCGGGAGGCGAACACCAAGCCCTCCAGCAGCGAGTTCGACGCGAGCCGGTTCGCCCCGTGCACGCCCGTGCACGCCACCTCGCCGACGGCGTACAGCCCGTCCACCGAGGACCGCCCGTCGAGGTCGGTCACGACGCCGCCCGAGTGGTAGTGCTGGGCGGGCGCCACGGGCACCGGCTCCTCCGACCAGTCGATGCCGGCCTCCAGCAGCCGCGCGTTGATGGTCGGGAACCGCGTCCGCAGGAACTCGCGGCCCAGGTGGCGGGCGTCGAGCAGCACGTTGTCGGCCCCGGTCGCGGCCATCTGCCGCACGATCGCGTGCGCGACGACGTCCCGCGGCGCCAGCTCCGCCATCTCGTGCACCGCGGGCATGAACCGGTGCCCGTCGACGTCGAGCAGGAGGGCACCCTCGCCGCGCACGGCCTCCGAGATGAGGGGCACCTGGCCCTTCGCGCCGGTGCCCAGCCACAGGACCGTCGGGTGGAACTGGACGAACTCCAGGTCGCCCAGCACCGCGCCGGCCCGGAGCGCTGCGGCGATGCCGTCGCCCGTCGCGCCGGCCGGGTTGGTGGAGGAGCGGAACACCTGCCCGATCCCGCCGGTGGCCAGCACGACGGCGGGGGCCAGCACCGCGCCGACACCGTCCCGCGAGCCCTCGCCCCGCACGTGCAGCGTCACGCCGCAGGCCCGGCCGTCCAGGGTCGTCAGCACGTCCAGCACCAGGGCGTTCTCCACGATCTCGATGCCCGGGTCGTGCCGGACCGCCTCGATCTGTGCCACGAGCGCCCGGGAGATCTCCGCGCCCGTGGCGTCGCCGCCGGCGTGCGCGATCCGGTCGGCGTGGTGACCGCCCTCGCGGGTGAGCGCGATGTCGCCGTCGGCCGCCTTGTCGAAGACCGCGCCGCGGGCCACGAGCTCACGCACGCGCTCCGGGCCCTCGGTGACCAGCACCTGCACGGCGTCCGGGTCGGACAGCCCGCCGCCCGCGGCGAGCGTGTCCGCGAGGTGCGCCTCCGGCGAGTCCGACGGGTCGAGCGCGGCGGCGATCCCGCCCTGCGCCCACACCGTCGACCCCGACAGGAGCCTGCCCTTCGTCACGAGCAGCACCCGCGGTACGTGCGTGCGCAGCTCGAGCGCGGCCGTCAGCCCGGCGATGCCGGAGCCGACGACTATCGCGTCGGCCTCCGCGGTCCAGCCGGGTGCCGGCGCGGCGAGGGAGCGGAAGAGGCGTGGTCCAGGTCCTGAGGTGCCGCTCACGCGCGGCCCGACGCCGTGCGCACCAGGCCGGCCTGCTGGAACGGCTCGATCGCGATGCCGCTCTCCTGCAGGCCGTACCCGTCGGGCACGTGTCCGGGCTCGTCGCTCAGCTCGACGATGCGGTTCTGGTCGTCGACGAACACGACGTTCGGCAGGAACGTCCGCGCGTCGTGGTCCGAGAGCATGCCGTAGGCGATCAGGATGACGATGTCGCCGGGCCTGACCAGGTGCGCGGCGGCGCCGTTGATGCAGATCTGGCCCGACCCGGGCTCGCCGGGGATCACGTAGGTGGTCAGCCGGGCGCCGTTGGTCACGTCGACGACGTCGACCTGCTGGCCGGGGATCAGGTCGGCGGCGTCGAGCAGGTCGGCGTCGACGGTGATGGACCCGACGTAGTGCAGGTCCGCCTGCGTCACGGTGGCGCGGTGGATCTTCGCGATCATCATCGGCCGCTGCAACGATGCGGGGCGGCCGACGGGCGGGCGGTGCTCGGTGGAGCTCATGGCGTTACCTCTGGTCTGGCGAGACCTCGACGGCCTGGTTGTCGATCAGGCGGGTGGTACCCACCCGTGCGGCCACGAGCAGCAGCGCGTGGCCGGAGAAGTCGTCGGTCACCGCGTGGGCGGTCACCGGATCGACGAGCGCGAGGTAGTCGATCACGACGCCGTCGGCCTCGTCCAGCACTTGGCGGGCGGCGTTGATCACACCCGCCGCTCCACCGCCTGCGGCCGCCGTGCCCGCACGCAGCGCGCGCGACAGCGCCAGGGCCTGCTCGCGCTCGCCGGCGGACAGGTACGCGTTGCGCGAGGACATCGCGAGGCCGTCGCCCTCTCGCACCGTCGGCACGCCCACCACCTCTACCGACACCTCCAGGTCGCGCACCATACGGCGCACCGCCAGGAGCTGCTGGGCGTCCTTCTCGCCGAACAGCGCGACGTCGGGCCGCACCAGGTGCATCAGCTTGAGCACCACCGTCAGCACCCCGTCCAGGTGGCCGGGGCGGTGCTCGCCCTCCAGCACGTCGCCGATGCGCCCGGCGGAGACCCGCACCACGGGGTCGCCGTCCGGGTAGACGACGTCGGGCGTCGGCGCGAAGACGATGTCTGCCCCGACCCCGGCGAGCTTGGCGACGTCGCCGTCCAGGTCACGCGGGTAGGTCTCCAGGTCCTCGCCCGCGCCGAACTGCAGCGGGTTCACGAAGATGGTGACGATCACCTGACCGTTCGGGCCGGCCTCCGCGCGCGCCCGGCGCACGAGCTCCAGGTGCCCGTCGTGCAGCGCGCCCATGGTCATGACCACCGCTCGCCTGCCGGGTTCGGCGTCGAGCCCGGACGGCTCCGGCGGACCCGCGATCGCCCAGCGCATCTGCGCGTCGCGCAGCTCGGAGCGGGTGCGGACCACGAGCGGCGTGCGCCGCGTGGACTCCGTGCCGGCCTGGGTGCCGGCCTGGGTGCCGGTCTGGGTGCCGGTCTGGGTACCGGTCGGGTTGATGGCCTCGGTGCTCACTGCGTGTTCCTTTCTGCGCGCGACTCTCCCGTCGCACTGTCCAGCGCGTCCAGCAGGTTCTGTGCGGTGGAGTCGTTGATGCGGTGGCTCGCCAGTGCGCGGCGGGTGGCCCCGCGGGCGAGCTCTGTGTAGCTGTCCGGCACGTCGGTGGCGCCGCTGGCGGCAGCGAGGGCGCTGAGCTCGGTCAGGTGGCGGCGCACGGTGCCGACGTCGCCCCGCGAGACCGGCCCGGTGAGGGCGGCGATGGCCCCAGGCCCCATGCCGTCGCGCGCGTCGGCCGACCGCGTGGCCGACTCGAGCGCCGCCGTGAGCAGCGGCGCCAGCACCCTGCCGGGTGCCTCGATCCCCGCGGCCTCCAGCGCCTGTGCGGCCTGCGCGACGAGCACCACCAGGTGGTTCGCGCCGTGCGAGAGGCCCGCGTGGTACAGCCCGCGGAGCTGCTCGTCGACGATCACGGGCTCGCCGCCGATCTCGACCACCAGCGCCTGCCCGATCGGCAGCACCGGCGCCGGGCCGGTCACGGCGAACGTGCAGCCCTCCAGGCGGGCCAGGTCGAGCGACGTGCCCGAGAACGTCATGGCGGGATGCACGGCGAGCGGGATCGCGCCGCCCAGGCGAGCGGGCTCCAGGACGGCGGTCCCGTAGCGGCCCGACGTGTGGATCGCGAGCTGGCCGGGCTGCCAGGCCCCGGTCTCGGCGAGGCCGGCGACCAGGGGGCCCAGGGCGTCGTCGGGCACCGCGAGGAGCACGAGCTCGGCGCGCTCGACGACGTCGGGCACCTCGAGGTTGGGGACGCCCGGCAGGAGCATCTCGATGCGCTCCCGGGAGTCCTCGGAGATCCCGCTCGCGCCGACGACGGCGTGGCCCGCGGCGCGCAGCGCGCTGCCGAGCACCGCACCGACGCGTCCGGCGCCGACCACGCCGACGCCGAGCCTGCCGGGCCGCCGGCCCGGATCTGCGGATTCACTCACGGGACATCACCGGGTCACTCACCCTGTCTCTCCATCCATCGTTCCGGACCGGCCGCAGCGCGTGCCGTGCGGGCCCGCATGGCCTGCTCCGCCATGAGCCGCGCGGCGTCGTCGGCATCGAGGTGCGGCACCTCCGGCTGCACCGGACCCTGCGTGGAGTGCACCTGGAACGACGCGACGCCCAGCCTGCGCTGCCACGGGCCCTGGCTCAGGCCCAGCGACTGCGTCCGCTCGTGCGGCACCACGTCAAGGATCTTCACCATGCGGCCCCGGCGCATCAGGAGGGCGCGACCGGTCACGGCGAACCCGTTGCGACGCCATGCCACCGGATCCAGTATGCGGGTCCGCCGGGAGGCCGTGACGTACGAGCTCTCGGTCCGGGAGTCGCCGTCCAGCCCCGCGTCGAGGATCCGGCGCGGCTCGTCGACGCCCAGGTCGGGCAGGACAAGGGACAGCACCGTCAGCGCCTCCTCACGGGTGCCGACCGGCAGGAGCACGCTGTTCTTCTCCTCGCTCTCGCCGCCGTAGCCCGCGACGTTCACCTGCACCCGCCACCAGTCGCGCCCACGCCACAGCACGCTCTGCACCAGGCGCACCGCCTGCACGCGGCCGGGCGGGATGGTCTGGGAGCGGGTCTCGAGCATCCCGTGCCGCAGCCGGACGCCGTCGGGCGAGATGGCCACGCGAAAGTCGAACTCGCCGGTGAGGCGGCCGAACAGGTACCCGCCGGCGCCCAGGACCGCGGGCAGCGACGCGGACATGACGGCGAACTCGCCGGTGGCGATCATGACCACCAGCACCGCCAGTGCCCACAGCACCAGCGTGATCATGGCCCCTGACCGCACGACCGAGGCGATCAGCCGGCCGAGGGGCACGCTGAGCACGGGCACCTGGGGCGCCTCGAGGCTCACCTGCGCCGCCGGTCCGTACGACGACGCCTCCGGCCCTGCTGCGGGCACTGCGGCATCCTGGGTCGCGTCCAGCGGGCCGACGTCGCGGGCCTCGCCCTGCGGCGCGGTCCCGGCCACCTTGAGACCTGCCGCACGAGCGAGGAGTTCGGCGCGGAGCTCGTCGGCGTCGGAACCCTTCAGGAAGCCGATCGCGATGCCGGAGTCGGTGCCGCCCGCTGTCTCCAGGGTGAGCTCGCACAGGCCGAAGAAGCGCGCCACGAGCGGCTGCCGGATGTCCACCGACTGGAGCCGGTCCAGGCGGGCATGCCGCTGCTGGCGGAACAGGATGCCGCGCCGCAGGTGCACGGTGTCCTCGCCGATGGCGTAGGTGGTCATGCGCCAGGCCAGCACCGAGTAGCCCCACCCCACCAGCGCGATCGCGGCGAGCGCGACGAAGAGGGTCCACCAGTACTCGCTGGAGATGAGGGCGATGAGGCCGCCGCGCGGCCCGCCGTCCAGGCTCTGCTGGCCGAGGATCACGACGGCCGCACCGACCACCGCCCAGCCCCGGACCAGTGGCGTGACCGGATGCACGCGCCGCCAGTCCAGGTCCTCGGCCTCGGGCTGGCCGGGGCCGTCCTGCCGGCCGGCGGCTCCGCCGCGCTGGTCGATCTTGTCGAGGCCGCCCTCGGGCGTGCTCACAGCCCCGCCAGACGTGCCTCACCACGGGACGCAAGACGGTCGCGCAGGCGCGCCGCCTCGTCCGGCGGCAGACCAGGGATCTGGGCGTCCGTACCGACGGACGCGGTGTGGAGCTGGACCTTCGCCAGGCCCAGCTTGCGGTCCAGCGGGCCCGCCTCGACGTCCACGTACTGCATCCGGCCGTACGGCACCACGACCATCGACCTGAACATGACCCCCTTGCGGATCAGGAGATCGTTGTCGCGCTCGGCGTAGCCGATGGCCCTGACCTGCCGCGGGACCAGGATGATCGACCACACCAGGAACAGGGCAGGGAAGCCTGCGAGGAGCCAGAACCAGGGACTGACCGTCACGGCGAGCACTACGCCGACGATCACGGGTATGCCGAGGGTGATGGTTGCCGGCACCAACATGGCCGTCACGAGACGCGGGGACACGCGGCTCCAGGTCACGTCGTGCGGTTCGAAGGGGCTGGTCATGATGGCCATTGTTCCGCAGAGGGCAAGCCCTCGACACCGATACCTCAGGCCGGGGCCGGAGACTCGCCCTCGTCGGAGCTGGCGCGGTCCTTGTCGGACGGCGGCAGCTCGCAGAACTTCTCCACGACCAGACCCACCGCGGCAAGCCCCACCGAGCACAGCACCGCGATACCGGCGGCCACGGCACGGTCGCGCCGGGGCTCGATGGCGAGGTCTCCCAGCACCACCAGGACCTGCGCGAAGTACCAGCCGCCGAGCAGCGCACCCGTCAGCGCGGCGGCCTTGGCCAGGACGAGCGTCCGGGCGGCTCGGAGGCCGTCGAGCGACGGCCGCTTGCCCTTCTGGTAGGACCGCACGGTCCAGCCCGACCAGAAGACGGCTCCGGCCAGCGCGAGGATCGCCACGTCGACCAGCCACGGCACGACCGGCAGGTACACGCTGCGCGCCTCGAGGGCGCGCAGCACGAGCCAGCCGACGATCGCGACGGCAACGAGAACTGCGATCAGGGACCCGATCGGCGTTCTGCGCATGTCAGGCGTCGCGCCCCCGCTCGTCCCTCACCGGAACCCACGAGGGGACCGAGTCGATCGGGCCGTCCGCTGCCGCGGCCCGCTGTTCGGCGACGAACCCCGGCACCCGGATCACCGTGTGGTCGTTGTCGTAGGCGTCCTGCTGACCGTTCGGCTGCCCGTTCGGCTGGCCGTTGGCGTGCCCGTTCGGCACCTGGTCGGACCCGCCGTTCGGCGGCGCGCCGACCGGGGCGAAGAGCGGGTTGGCCGGCTCCTGCGGCGCGCCGTTCAAGGGCGGGAACACCCCGCTCTGCTGGCGCGACGGGTTCACCGGTGCGAACACCGGCTTGGCCTGCGACGACGGCAGCAGCTCGTGCGCCGGGGCGTCGTGGGCGGTGTCCCGCACCGCCCGGGGCGCTATGGGTGCCTGCGGCGCGGGGACCAGCGCCTCCTCCGGCGGCGGGACCACCGAACCGCCCGCCGGCATCCCGGGCGGCGGCGCGCCGAACGGGCCGGCGGACGCCGCCTGCGGGATCGGCACCGAGCCGCCCGAACCAGGCACCGGTCCGCTGGAGTAGCTCTGCGGATGCGACCCGGCCGGGTACGCGTCCTGCTGCGGGACGGCGGGCTGCGGCTGACGATCGAGCTCGACCTGACCGCTGTGGTGCCCCTGCGGGTGCCCACCGCCCGGGACCTCGACCACGGGGCCTGCGGACAGGACGGGAGGCCGGCCGCTCGGCGGGACCGAGGGCGGCAGGGCCGGCGGCATCTCGGCGGGGTGGGAGTCCTGGCCGGTGTTGCCACCGTCGTCGGACGCCGCCGGATGGTTCGAGGCGGTGGTTCCGCCACCCTGCTCCGGCTCCGGGTCGGTCAGCCAGTCGAGCGCGAGCCAGCGGATGCCGGCCCGGTCGGGCGCCGTGGCCGCGAGCTGGGCAACGGGGCCGCCACCCAGGCCGGGCAGCACCGCGTCGGGCGCGATCTGCGACCACGGCTCGAGGACGAACGCCCGCTCGTGCGCGCGGGGGTGGGGCACCTCGAGGTCCTCGGCGGCGTCCGTCAGGTTGCCGTAGGTGATCACGTCGACGTCCAGCGTGCGAGGACCCCAGCGCTCCTCACGGGTACGGCCGTGCGCGTTCTCGACGTCCTGGCAGAGGTGCAGCAGCCCGCGCGCCGAGAGCGTCGTACGGGCCAGCAGCACCGCGTTGAGGTAGTCGGGCTGCTCCTCGGGTCCGCCGACGGCGGCCGTGCGGGCCAGGGGCGACACGTCGGTGATCTGCAGGCCGGGCATCCGGTCCAGCTCGGCGACCGCTGACCGCATGGTCGCCTGCGGGTCACCCAGGTTGGCGCCGATCGCGATGACCACGTCCACGTACCCGGCGGGCACCTCGTCGAACCGGTCGCGCGGCTCCGCCTGGTACTGCTCGGACGCGTACTGCTCCGGCTGCGCGACGGCGGAGTCGGGGACCGCCGCCGACACGCGGGTGGTCTCCGTCCCGCCCTGGTCGTACTGCTGCTGCTCGAACAGCTGGTCGTACTGGTTCTGCTGCGGTTCGAGACGCTGCGGCTGCTCGGGCTGCGGCGTCGGCTGCTCGTAGCCCTGCGGCTCGTAGCCGGCCTGCTCGAACGACTGCGGCTGCTCGAAGGACTGAGCCTGCTCGAACGGCTGCGGCTGGGCCGGCTCCGGCTGCTGCGGGAACTGGTCGTACTGCTGCTGCTCGAAGCCGATCGGCTGGTCGCGCCTCTGGTCGAGGCCCTGGACCGACTCGTACTGCTGGACCGGCTCGAAGGCCTGCTCCGGCAGGAACTGCTCGTCCGGCCGGAACGTCGGCTCCTGGCCGAGCTGGTCCCGCTGCTCGGCCTGCGCCGGGGCATCGGACTGCAGTTCCCACGCGGCCGGAATCACCTGGAGCGGCTCGGGTGCGATGAGCTCAGGGACCGGGAGCGGTTCCGGGGCCTCACCGACCGGTGCGGCGGGCGCTATCGAGGCCGGGACCCGCGACACGAGCGGCTCCGGCTCGAACGCCTCCGCCCGGAGCGGCGCCGCCTCGGCGGGCTCGGGCCGGTAGGGCTCGTACGGCTCTCGCTCGAACGGCGCGGGCTCGTCGTGCGCCGGGCGGATGACGGGCTCGAGGTCCTGCGGCTCGGGCTCGCCGACGTACGGCGCACTGTCCGAGTCGCTGCGTGCTGAGTCGCTGCGTGCCTGCTCCGCCGCGTCGTTCCACGAGTCGGTGGGTGAGCTCGCCGGGAACATGTCCCGCGGCTCGGCCTCGTAGCCGAGGGGGTCGGCGGACGCGGCGGCCGATGCGGTACCCGTCAGGAGAGAGGCGTCGGCGGAGCCGACCGAGGTAGCGGGCGCGGCAACGACGGGCATCCGCACGCGGTCACGCCGGATCGCCACCTCGACGTCGGCGAACGGCACCGGGATGGGAGCCTGCGGCTTGTGCACACGAACGTCCACCGCCTCGACCTGCGGCCGGGCCAGCACCGCGGCCGCGATGCGCTCGGCAACCGTCTCGACGAGGTCTACGGGCTCACCCGCCAGGATGTCGTGGACGTCCTGCGCCACGTCCGCATAGCTCACCGTCTGCGCGAGGTCGTCGCCGGCGGCAGCCGGGCGGGTGTCGAGGTAGAGCACGACGTCGGCCCGGAACTCCTGGCCGGTCTGTCGTTCCGACGGCAGCACACCGTGGTACCCCCGCGCGCTCACGCCTGTCAGCTGGACCTGGTCCAGCGACCGGCCGTCCGGGCCTGTGACGCCCGTTCCGAACGCTGTGGTCACCGTGGTCTCCTCCCATCGTCTTCGTGTGCACCGGAATCCTGCCAGGCCGGTATGCCCGGTTCCCCGCCCGTCCATGATTCTGTGGTCAAGGCCACGGTGGAAGTCAATGCTTCCGGTACGGATCGGGCAGAGGTACCCGGTGACCCTACCCGGGGCCCGTCGATCGCGGCCGTCCAAGCGGCCGCGACCTTGACGGCATCGACGCTCGCCCGGACGGTGTGCACCCGGACGCACCAGGCGCCGGCGGCGGCCGACAGGGCGGAGATCGCGGCGGTCGCGTCGTCCCGCGCACGCGGAGGCGCCATGTGCCCGGCCGAGTCCGCGAGCAAGTGGCCGAGGAACCGTTTGCGGGACGCCCCCACGAGCACCGGACGGCCCAGCTGGTACAGGGCGTCGAGGTGCGCCAGCAGCGGCCAGTTCAGCACCCCCGCCTTGGCGAAGCCGAGCCCCGGGTCGAGGATCAGCTGCTCGGACCGTACGCCGTCGTCGTGCAGGGCGGCCATGCGGGCGGCGAGCTCGTCCCGGACGTCGGCGACGACGTCGTCGTACTCCTGCCGGTCGTCCATGACGTCGGCGTGCCCTCGCCAGTGCATCGCCACGTACGCGGCGCCGGTCTCGGCGACCGCGCGGCCCATCTCCGGGTCGGCGAGACCTCCGGAGACGTCGTTCACCATGCGGGCTCCCGCCGCCACCGCCCGTTCGGCGACGGCCGCCCGCGTGGTGTCGACGCTCACGACCGCTCCGCGGGCGGCCAGTTGTTCGATCACGGGGAGCACGCGGGCCAGCTCCTGCTCCTGCGGGACCCGCACGGCGCCCGGCCGCGTGGACTCCCCGCCCACGTCCAGGATGTCCGCACCCTCGCCGAGCAGCTCCAGCCCGTGCGCGACGGCGGCCGACGGCTCGAACCACTCCCCACCGTCCGAGAACGAGTCCGGGGTGACATTCACAACACCCATCACCAGGGTCCGGCCCACGCCGGAGAGCTCCGGCAGGCCGAACACCTGGGCATCCCGGATCGGGTGGCGCACGGTGGGAACCGTCACTTCCCGAGGATGAGGCTCATCGCCTCGGCTCGGGTCGCGCCGTCACGCATGACTCCGCGCACCGCGGAGGTGATGGTTCGCGAGCCGGGCTTGCGCACGCCGCGCATGGACATGCACAGGTGCTCGCACTGGACCACCACGAGCACACCCCGCGGCTCGAGGATCTCGACCAGGGAGTCCGCGATCTGCGTGGTCATCCGCTCCTGCACCTGGGGACGGCGCGCGAAGACCTCGACCAGCCGGGCCAGCTTGCTCAGGCCCGTGATGCGACCGTCCACGTTGGGGATGTACCCGACGTGCGCCACGCCGTGGAACGGCACGAGGTGGTGCTCGCAGGTCGAGTACACCTCGATGTCCTTGACCAGCACCATCTCCTCGTGCCCGAGGTCGAAGGTGGTGGTCAGGACGTCCTCCGGCTCCTGCCGCAGGCCGGCGAAGATCTCCTTGTACGCCCGCGCGACGCGGGCCGGCGTCTCCCGCAGGCCCTCGCGCTCGGGGTCCTCGCCGACGGCGAGGAGCAGCTCCCGCACGGCCGCCTCGGCCCGTGCGGCGTCGTACGGCGGGACGTCCGCCGCGCGCCGCACGGGCGTAACCACAGGGGTCATCGACCTGTCGGTCATGGTGGTGCTCCGGTCTTAGTTCGGCGGATCCATGGGCGCCGGCGGCGCCGGGTCCAGCACCGCCTCGTCCTGCGGGACGACGGAGTGCCCGTTCTGGGCCGCCAGCTCCTTGGGCGTCAGCACGGGACCGCGCGTGTGCACCGAACGCTGCTCGCTGGACAGCCAGACGTCGCGTGCGGGGCGCTTCTCGACGGCGCGGAAGACCTCCGCGAGCTCCTTCTGGTTCAGCGTCTCCTTCTCGAGCAGACCCAGCACCAGCTCGTCGAGCACGTCGCGGTACTGGCTCAGTACCTCCCACGCCTCGTCGTGCGCAGCGTCGACGAGCTTGCGGACCTCGTCGTCGATGGTGCTCGCGACCGACTCCGAGTAGTCCCGCTCGTGCCCGTAGTCGCGGCCCAGGAACGGCTCGCCGGCGCTCGTGCCGAGCTTGATGGCGCCGACCCGCTCGCTCATGCCGTACTCGGTGACCATCTTGCGGGCGATGGCCGAGGCCTTCTCGATGTCGTTCGAGGCACCGGTGGTGGGGTCGTGGAAGACGATCTCCTCCGCGACTCGGCCACCCATCGCGTACGCGAGCTGGTCGAGCAGCTCGTTGCGGGTGGTCGAGTACTTGTCCTCGAGCGGCATGACCATGGTGTAGCCCAGCGCGCGACCGCGCGGCAGGATCGTCACCTTGGTCACGGGGTCCGTGTACCGCATCGCCGCGGCGACCAGGGCGTGCCCGCCCTCGTGGTACGCCGTGATCTTCTGCTCCTTGACGTTCATGACGCGCGTGCGCTTCTGCGGGCCGGCCACCACGCGGTCGATGGCCTCGTCCAGGGCACGGTCGTCGATGAGCTGGGCACCGCTGCGGGCGGTGAGCAGCGCGGCCTCGTTGAGCACGTTCGCCAGGTCCGCACCCGTGAAGCCGGGCGTGCGGCGGGCGACGGCCTCGAGGTCGACCTCCGGGACCATCGGCTTGCCCTGCGCGTGCACGTTGAGGATCGCCTCGCGGCCCTTGAGGTCCGGGGCCTCCACGGCGACCTGACGGTCGAAGCGGCCCGGGCGCAGCAGGGCGGGGTCGAGGATGTCCGGACGGTTGGTCGCGGCGATCAGGATGACGTTCGTCTTGACGTCGAAGCCGTCCATCTCGACGAGCATCTGGTTCAGCGTCTGCTCGCGCTCGTCGTGCCCGCCGCCCATGCCCGCACCGCGGTGCCGGCCTACCGCGTCGATCTCGTCGACGAAGATGATCGCCGGCGAGTTCTGCTTGGCCTGCTCGAACAGGTCGCGCACACGGCTCGCGCCCACGCCGACGAACATCTCGACGAAGTCCGAGCCGGAGATCGAGTAGAAGGGCACGCCGGCCTCACCGGCGACGGCGCGCGCGATCAGCGTCTTACCCGTACCGGGCGGGCCGTACAGCAGCACACCCTTCGGGATCTTGGCGCCCACGGCCTGGAACTTGGCCGGCTCGGCGAGGAACTCCTTGATCTCCTGGAGCTCCTCGACGGCCTCGTCGGCGCCCGCGACGTCGGCGAAGGTCACCTGCGGGGTGTCCTTGCTGGCCAGCTTGGCCTTGGACTTGCCGAAGCCCATCACCCGGTTGCCGCCGCCCTGGGCCCGCGAGAGCAGGAACCAGAACACGACGCCGATCAGGAGGAACGGGATCAGCACCGACAGCATGGAGGACCAGAAGCTGGGCTGCGGCACCTCCGAGTCGAAGCCGTCGGCCGGGTCCGACTTCACGATGGCGTCCTCTACCCGGTCGCCCTGGGGCAGCGTGTAGAAGAACTCGACGGTCTTGCCGTGGTCGACCTTCTCGGCGTCCGCGCCCTCACCCTCTGTCGACGAGTACGCCTTGGAGAGCTTGAGCTCGACCCGCTGCTCGCCGTCGACCATGAGGGCGTGCTCGACCGTGCTGCCGTTCAGCAGGTCGATGCCCTGTGACGTCTCGATTCGCGAGACATTGGGCTGGTTCAGTGCCGAGATCGCCAGTGTCACCACGACCAGTGCGACCAGGATCCAGATGACAGGCCCGCTCAGAAGCTTCTTGATGTTCTTCATCGGCGACGGGGACCGAGCCCCGTTTCCCTCCGCTCGCGCAGTATGTTTCCGTCGAAACTACATGGTCTCCCTGACAGGAGCCCCGAGTGTTCGCCCAGAGCATGTGATGCCTGGGCCACACCTCGCCCAGACGTGACGAACCGCCCGGGATGGGCATCCGCGGAGTCGAGCGGCGCTGAGTGGATCAGCCTCCGTAGACGTGCGGTGCCAGGGTGGCAACGAACGGCAGGTTGCGATAGTTCTCCGCGTAGTCGAGGCCGTAGCCGACGACGAACTCGTTCGGGATGTCGTAGCCCAGGTACTTCACGTCGACGTCGGCCTGTGCGGCGTCCGGCTTGCGCAGCATGGCGGCGATCTCGACGGACTCCGGACCCCGCGAGCGCAGGTTCGACACGAGCCAGGACAGGGTCAGGCCCGAGTCGATGATGTCCTCGACGATGATCACGTTGCGGCCCGTCAGGTCCGCGTCGAGGTCCTTGAGGATGCGGACGACGCCGGAGGACTTGGTGCCGGAGCCGTACGACGACACCGCCATCCAGTCCATCTGGACCTTGTGGTGCAGGCGGCGCGACAGGTCCGCCATCACCATCACCGCGCCCTTGAGCACGCCGACGAGGAGCAGGTCCTTGCCCGCGTAGTCCGCGTCGATCTGGGCTGCCAGCTCGTCGAGCTTCTTGGTGAGCTGCTCCTCGGAGAGCAGGACCTCTGCGAGGTCGGGTCCGACGTCGGACTGGTCCACGAGTTACTCCTGAGTTGTGCTGGAGGGCCGGGCGCCGGTCCCACCGTCCGAGATACCGGTCGGCGCGGCGCGCAGGAAAAGACTGCCACACGCGCGACGGGCCCGTGCGCCGCCCGGGAGGTGGACGGAGCCTTGACCGCTCCATGACACGACGAGTGCGTCGAGTGCGTCGACGTGCCGCGCGGTGGTGTCGGTCGGCTGGCAGCCGACCGCGAGGGCGGCGAGCCGGAGGGCCCGGCGCCGGAGCGCCGAGTGGGCCAGCGCCAGGCCGTCGGCGTCGAGGACGAGCTCGGCGTCGTCCTCCCCCACCGCCGGCCCGCCGGGGGCGCCCACGCCCTGTGCCGCCTGGGCTGCCGGGTCCGTGCGGACCCCGTCGAGGAGCTCCGCGGCGAGGGTGTCCAGCAGGTCCGCGTCGTCGCGCAGCTGGTCCGCGCTGCGCCCGAGGGCCTCGACGACCCCGGGGCCGAGGGTGTCCTCGAGGACCGGCAGCACGCGCCAGCGGACCCGCGAGCGCAGCGGCGTGAACGGCAGGCCAGACCGGTCCGTTGCCGCGCGCTGAACCCGGGTTGGCGAGGTGCGGTCGTCGGGTGGCAGCAGGTTGGTGGGATCGGTCCAGAACTCCAGGCCCGACGCCGCGCACACCGCCTCGGTCTGTGCGCGCCGGAGCCCGAGGAACGGCCGGTGAAAGATCCCCCGCTCGTGCGGCATCCCGGCGAGCGACCGGGCACCGGCGCCTCGGGCGAGCCCGAGCAGGACCTGTTCCGCCTGGTCGTCGAGGGTGTGTCCCAGCAGCACGCGGGCCGCTCCGGTCTCGGCGGCGTACGCCTCCAGCGCGGCGTACCGGGCGTCCCGGGCGGCTGCCTCGGGCCCGCCCCCGCCGCTCGACCAGTCGGCGCCCCGGACCACGACGGGGTCGAGACCCAGGGCGCGGCACTGCTCGGCCGCCCGCGCCGCCACCTGCGCGGACCCGGCCTGGAGCCCGTGGTCGACCACGACGGCCCCTGCCCGCACGGCGTACCCGCGGGACCGCACGGAGCGCCCGACCCGCCGGGCCTCGGACGCCAGTGACGCAGCGAGCGCGAGGCTGTCGGCGCCACCGGAGCAGGCGACGAGCACGAGGTCGTCCGGCCCGAGCGGCGCCAGCACCGCCCGGACCGCGTTGCGCGCCGCGGCGACGGCGGGATCGACGCGGGCCACGCTCAGCGGCCCCCGGCGTCCGGAGGCACGAGCCGCGCGCCGTCCGCCGTCGTCATCCGTGCACCCGGCGCACCCACGCGCGCGCGTCGGCGATCTCCCGGGCGGTGGGCAGGTTCTCCGGGGCGGCCCACACCGCGTTGAGCCCGTCGCGTCCCACCGACCGCTCGACGGCGCGCACGAACGCCGCGCCGTCGCGGTACTGGGCAAGCTTGGCGTCCATGCCCAGCAGCTTCTGCACCACCACGTCGAAGGTGTTGCGCCCCTCGCCGTCGCGCCGCCGCTCGAACCGCGCGCGGATGCGGCGCACCGACGGCACGACCCGCGGCCCGACGGCGTCCATCATCACGTCCGCATGCCCCTCCAGGAGGGCCATGACCGCGGTGATGTCGGCCAGCTCGTCCTTCTGCTCGTGCGTGAGCATGCCGTCGATGATGGTGGCGTTCTCGCCGCGCAGCGTGGCGAGAACGTTCCGGCCGACAGCGACGATCTTCTTGTCGAACCGGGCCTTGGCCAGCTCTGCCGAGGTCCGCGCCATGCCGGTGATCAGGTGCTGCGTGCGCCCGCTGAGATGCCCGGCGAGCCACGGCGCCGCGGCGAACTGCAGGGCGTGGGTCTGCTCGTGCAGGCAGACCCACAGGCGGAAGTCGCGCACAGGGACGCGCAGCGCCGCCTCCGCCTGCAGCACGTTGGGGGCCACCAGAAGGAGCCGGCCCGGTGCGGAGTACGGGTCGAACTGGCCCAGCACCCGCCCGCTGAGGAGCGCGAGGACCGCACCGATCTCCGCGGCGCCGGCCAGCTGCGCGCCGGGCGAGGTGGCGCCCTTGGAGATCTCGGCGACGACCGGCCCGATCCCCTCGGTCATGGCGGCCATGGACTGCGTGTTGGCAAGCGCCCAGGTCGCGCGGTCCACGACGACCACGGGGCTCAGCGTCGACCCGCCGCCGTGCGGCACCATGCGCGTGGTCTCCAGCACGTGCCCGACGGCGTCTCCCGCCGCGGCGCGCAGACCGCCCACCAGGGAGTCGAGCTCGTCCCGTGGCGCACGCGGCCCGGGCGCGGCGAGCCGCCCGGCGATCTGTGCTGCGGCCGGCCAGTCGACGACCTGCGGGGCGGTGGATGCCTGGGTCACCGGACCACGGTAACGGTCCCGGCGGACGGGGCGTCAGCCCTGGACCGAGTACGCGGCGAGGTCACCGACGAAGCTGTCGTAGATCCACGTGGCGCCGACCGTCTCGTTCGCGGGGATCGAGTCGGCGAGGACCGTGAAGACGAGCAGCCGGTCGTCGGCGGTGACCACGGTGCCGGAGAGCGCCCGCACCTTGGGCAGGCTGCCGGTCTTGGCACGCGCCACGCCGCGGGCCGAGTTGGTGCCGGTGAACCGGCCGTGGCTGCTGTCGAGCGTGCCCGTCAGGCCGGCGATCGGCATGCCTACCGCCTCGCTGCGCAGCGTCGGGTGCGCGGGGTCGACCATCACCCCGAGCAGGTCCACGAGCTGCTGCGGGCTCAGGTACGAACCGTCGGCGAGCCCTGAGCAGTCACGCAGACGAGCGCCGGTCATGTCGACACCGAGCTCCTTCGCACGCGCGATCACCGCCTGCGTTGCGCCGTCGTTCGAGCCGGGCAGGCCCGCGTCCACGGCGACCAGGCGCCCGAGCACCTCGGTGATCGTGTTGTCCGAGTACTGCATGGCGAACCCGACGACCTCCGCCAGCGGTGCGGAGCTGACCTGGCCGAGCACACGGGCGTCGTCCGGGGCGCTCGCGTCGATCACGGCGCCTGCGGTCTTGAGGCCCTCTTTCTCCAGCGCCGCGGAGAAGGCCTCCGCCGCGTACTTACCGGGGTCGGACGCGCGGGGCCCGTTGTCGCCGTACCCGTCGGACAGCAGCCCGACGTTGATACCGACCGACGAGACGGGCGCCACGTAACCGGCCGCGATGTCCGGGCTCGCCACCGTCGGGGCGATGTCGTCACCCGTGAAGAGCGTGTCGTCGAGCGCGACCCGGACCTCGGTGGTGCCGTCGACCTTGACCTTGGCGGCGACCTGCTGCGCGAGGTCGGCGAGACCCGCGCGCCCGTTCACCACGTCCGGATCGCCCTTGCCCGCCGAGAGCATCATGTCGCCGGCGCCGACCAGGACCACCGTGTTGTCGTCGACGAGGACCGCCTTGGTGTCGAGCGTGGAGCTCGCGATGCCTGACGAGAGGGCAGCGACGCCCGTGAGGAGCTTCTGGGTGGACGCGGGGGTCATGAGCGTGTCCGGGCTCGACGAGCCGAGCACGTCGCCCGACAGACCGTCGGCCACCACCACGCCGACCCTGGACCCGAGCCGCTTGTCCTTGGCCAGGCCCGTCACGAGGCGCTGCATCTCGACGCTGTCCGGGACGGGTGCGTCCTCGGGAAGGTTCTCCAGGAGCGCCGCGGGAGCCGGCCCCTCGACGGCACCGGGCGCGGACGGGAAGGGGCTCGGCTCAGGCCACGGCTCGGCCATGGTGAGCATGCCGGGAACGACGTCGTAGGCGTCGGCGACCAGGTACCCACCGAACAGTGCGACGACCGCGGCGACGGCAGCGCCGGAGCGCAACCCCCACTCCATGGGCATCCTCTCGATCGTCATGTAAAAGCCATAGCCAACTCTAGTAGCGGCAAACCATGTGGCGGGTACGGCAACGGCGATTCATGGGAAATTTCACCCGCTCGCCAGGCCGGGTCGCGCGCGCTGTGCGCACGCTGCGAATTATGCCGAACCCGGAGAGTGGTGCTGACCACAGGTAACGGTCGCGACACGGGACACATGGCACACTGGACAGGCGCAAGGCCGCCGCCGCGGTAAGACACTTCGGCGACCACTTTCGAGAACTGGAGCACATCGGCGTGGAGTTCGACGTCACGATCGAGATCCCCAAGGGTCAGCGGAACAAGTACGAGGTGGATCACGAGACCGGACGCATCCGCCTCGACCGCATGCTCTTCACCTCGACGCGCTACCCGGACGACTACGGCTTCATCGAGGGCACCCTCGGCGAAGACGGCGACCCCCTGGACGCGCTGGTGCTCCTGGAGGAGCCCACGTTCCCCGGCTGCCTGATCAAGTGCCGCGCACTCGGCATGTTCCGCATGCGCGACGAGGCGGGCGGTGACGACAAGGTGCTCTGCGTGCCGACGGGCGACCAGCGCGCGGCGTGGCGCCAGGACATCGACGACGTCTCGGACTTCCACCGCCTGGAGATCCAGCACTTCTTCGAGGTCTACAAGGACCTCGAGCCGGGCAAGTCCGTCGAGGGTGCCCACTGGGTGGGCCGCTCCGACGCCGAGGCCGAGATCGTTCGCTCGATCCAGCGCGCCAAGGACACGGGCTACTACGACAAGCACTGAGCGTCCGGCCGCGAGGTAGAGCGCCTGTCCGAGTCTCCCGGCTTCACCGGGGAGAATCGGACAGGCGCTCTGCTTCGCGGCCTAGGGGCGGCCCGCGTAGGGCATCGCGTTCGCCAGGCGGAGCGGGTTCTCCGACAGCGGGTGTCCGGGCAGCGTCGCCTCGATCATCATGCCGCCGCCCGTGTACATCGCCACGTGGTAGATCGACGCCGGGTCGCTCGGGTCCGAGCCGTAGAAGACGAGGTCGCCCGGCCGGAGCGAGCCGTAGTCCACCTTGCCGACGGCGAGGTACTGCGACCTCGACGTGCGGGTGATGTTCACGCCCTGGCTCGCCCACGACATCATCGTCAGCCCCGAGCAGTCGTACGCGGAAGGCCCAGCGGCGCCGAGCAGGTACGGGGCGCCGAGCCTGCTCCGCGCCCACGTCACGGCGCCGAGGCCAAGGGCCTCCGCACCCGCCGTCACGCCCTCGGTTGGCGACCCGGCAGGCGCAGGCAGCGGGGCGGGCGCAGGCCGCGGAGCCGGCGCGGGAGCCGGCTCGACCTCCGGACCAGCTCCGCCGCCGTCCGCCGACCCGCCGCCGGGCCGCTCCGTGCGCACCCTGGCGACGGCCGCCTCTGCCCTGGCCTCCTGCCGCCGTTCGAGCTCCGCCCTCGCCGCGGCCTCACGGGCGGCCTCCGCCGCAGCGGCCCGTGCCGCCTCCCGCTCGTTCTCGATCTCGACGCTGGTCTGCCGCAGCTGCGCGAGACGCTCGACCAGCGCCCGGCGCTCGACCTCGGCCGCCCGGGTGCGCGCCGTGAGGTCGGCCGCGGCGGCCTGGGCTGCGTCGAACGCCGTCTGCGCCTGCTCGGCAGCCGCGTCGCGCTGCTTCTTCGCCGCGCTCCACCGGGCGTCGGCGGACTCCGACGTGGCGCGCGCCTGCTGGTACTCGGCCATGGCCCCGCCGAGCTTGCGCTGGACCGCCCGCTCCACGGCGCTGCGACCCACCAGGTCCGGAACCGAGTCGGCCTGGAAGGCGATGTCCAGCGAGCCCAGGTCGGCGTCCCGCGCCGACGCCCGGTACACCTCCGCCAGGCCTGACCGCGCCGCCACCTCACCCCTGTGCGCCTTCTTGGCCGCAGCGCGGGCGGCGGCCACCTCCTGCTCGGCCTGCTCGGCGGCCTGCTGGGCCTCCGCGTAGTCGGCAGCCGCCACCTGGACGCGGACCTGGGCCGCCTCGAGCTCCGTACGAAGCGTGCCGAGCGCGGCCTCGGCCTGATGGACGTCCAGCGTGCCCGCCGCCACCGCGTCACGAGCCGCCTGGGCCTCCGCGGCGGACGGCGGGTCGGCGGGCGGGTTCGCCTCTGCGGCGGGCCCCCACGGGATGACCAGACCGAGCGCGAGCACCGCGGCCCCCAGCGCACGGAGCGCCAGCACCCCGCCATGGCCGTGCCTCGCCTCGCCCAGACCTCGGATCCGCCCCATGATCACCCTCCTGATCAGCGCTGTTCCGGCGTGTCGCCTTGCGCAGACCCCGAGAATCACTCCCGTGTCACGCTCCAATGTGGCTCACGGCGCAGATTCGCGCTACCGGAGGGCACGCAGCCCGTCTCATTTTCGAATCTCACCATCTAAGACACGACTATCGGCGCGGTCCGTCGCCGTCTACGGTCACCACATGACTCGTCGAATGTGTTGTTGCTGAACCAGCGCACGTTCGCCTGCCCTCGGCCTCTTCCGGCCGATTCCCGCGTGCGCGCCTCCCTCGCCGCGGACCACCTCTTGATGCGCAGGCCCCACGGGGCACGCCGCGGCACCTCTCGGTCAGATCCGCCAGATGTTCGCCACCAGCACGAGGAAGCAGGAGAGCCATGACTCAGCCCCAGTGGTCGTTCGAGACCCGCCAGATCCACGCCGGCCAGGAGCCGGACCCCACGACGGGCGCCCGCGCCCTGCCGATCTACCAGACGACGTCGTTCGTGTTCCCCGACGCCGGGGTAGCCGCCGACCGGTTCGCGCTCAAGGACCTCGGCCCCATCTACACGCGCATCGGCAACCCGACGCAGCAGGTGGTGGAGGACCGGCTCGCGAGCCTCGAGGGCGGCGTCGGCGCCCTCCTCGTCGCCTCCGGCCAGGCCGCGGAGTCGCTCGCGATCCTCAACCTCGCCGAGGCGGGCGACCACATCGTCGCCTCCGCCAGCCTCTACGGCGGTACGTACAACCTGCTCCACCACACGCTGCCGAAGTTCGGCATCGAGACCACGTTCGTGGACGACCCGCACGACCTCGACGCGTGGCGCGCCGCCGTCCGCCCGAACACCAAGGCGTTCTTCGGCGAGACCATCCCGAACCCGCGTGCCGACGTGCTCGACATCGAGGGCGTCGCCGCGGCGGCGCACGAGGCGGGCGTCCCGCTGATCGTCGACAACACCGTCGCGACCCCGTACCTGATCCGCCCGTTCGAGCACGGCGCCGACATCGTGGTGCACTCGGCGACCAAGTACCTGGGCGGCCACGGCAGCGCGATCGGCGGCGTGATCATCGACGGCGGCCGGTTCGACTTCGCCGCCGACCCGGAGCGCTTCCCCGGTTTCAACACGCCGGACCCGAGCTACAACGGCCTGGTCTTCGCGCGCGACCTCGGCGTCGGCTCCGCGCTCGGGGCGAACCTCGCGTTCGTCCTCAAGGCCCGGGTCCAGCTCCTGCGCGACCTCGGTGCGGCGATCTCGCCGTTCAACGCGTTCCTCCTGGCCCAGGGCATCGAGACGCTGTCGCTGCGGATCGAGCGGCACGTCGCCAACGCGCAGCACGTCGCGCAGTGGCTGGAGGCCCGGGACGACGTCCGCGCGGTCCACTACGCGGGCCTGCCGAGCTCGCCGTGGCACGCGAACGCCCAGAAGTACGCGCCCAAGGGTGCCGGGGCGGTGCTCGCCTTCGAGCTCGACGGCGGCGCCGAGGCCGGTCAGGCGTTCGTGTCCGCCCTGGAGCTGCACTCCAACGTGGCGAACATCGGCGACGTCCGGTCGCTCGTGATCCATCCCGCCTCCACCACCCACTCGCAGCTCACGCCCCAGGAGCAGGCGCTGTCGGGGGTCACCCCCGGCCTCGTCAGGCTGGCCGTCGGCCTGGAGAACGTGGAGGACGTCCTTGCCGACCTCGAGCTGGGCTTCACCGCGGCCAAGAGCCAGCTCGGCCAGGAGACGAAGTAGCAGCGATGTGACGACGCCGTCCGCGCCGGGGCCAACGACCCCGAGCTCAGTACCCAGAGCCGCAGGAGAGAACATGGCCATCACCACCCCGAAGGCCGCGCACGACGTCCCGGACCAACAGGTCCGCTCGGCGCTCGTGCCCTTCCCGGCGCCGGACGGCGCACTCGTCCCCGCGCAGGACGGCGCAGCGCTCGGCAGGGACGGCGGCGTTCCGCCGAGCCCTGCCGAGCCCGTCCAGGACTCGCGTTCCCGCAGCAAGGCCCCCGTGCCGGCGAGCGGTGCGTGGCGCGACGGCGACGACCCCGGGCACCGGCTGTTCGCCGACGTCGGCGCGTTCGACCTGGAGGCCGGCGGGCGGCTGCCCGCCGTCCGCGTGGCGTACGAGACCTGGGGCACCCTGAACGCGGAGGGCTCCAACGCCGTCCTGGTGCTGCACGCCCTCACCGGCGACTCGCACGTCACGGGCGAGGCAGGGCCGGGGCACGTGACCGACGGCTGGTGGGGCGACATGGTGGGCCCAGGGAAGCCCATCGACACCGACCGGTACTTCGTGGTGGCGCCCAACGCGCTCGGTGGCTGTCAGGGCACCACCGGCCCGTCGTCCCTCGCGCACGACGGGCGCCCATGGGGCGGGCGGTTCCCGTACATCACCACGCGCGACCAGGTCGCCGTCGAGATCGCCCTGACCCGTGAGCTCGGGATCCGGTCCTGGGACCTCGTGGTCGGCGCGTCCATGGGCGGCCTGCGAGTGCTGGAGTGGGCGCTGCTCGGACCCGAGGCGGGCATCGAGGTGCGGAACGTCGGCGCCATCGCGACGACCGCCCAGACCGGCGGTGACCAGATCGCGTGGTCCCACCCGCAGCTCGCCGCGATCCGGATGGATCCCCGGTTCCGCGACGGCGACTACTACTCCGCCGCCGACGACGACGGACCGCACGCCGGCCTCGGTATCGCGCGCCAGATCGCGCACACGACCTACCGGACGGGCTACGAGCTGGACCGGCGGTTCGGCCGGCTGCCGCAGGGCGGGGAGGACCCGTTCGCGGGCGGCCGGTTCGCCGTGCAGTCGTACCTGGAACACCAGGGCGACAAGCTCGCGCGCCGGTTCGACGCCAACTCCTACGTGGTGCTCACCGAGTCGATGCTGTCGCACGACCTGGGCCGCGACCGTGGCGGCGTCGAGGCGGCGCTCAGCCAGATCACCGCCCGGACCCTGGTGGTGGCCGTGGACAGCGACCGCCTGTTCCCGCCCGCGCAGTCCGCACGGCTCGCCCGGTGGATCCCGAACGCGGAGCCGCTGCGGATCGTCACGAGCGACGTCGGCCATGACGGGTTCCTGGTCGAGGCCGACCAGATCGGCCCGATGGTCAGTGAGTTCCTCGGGTAACCATCGAGCGGGCCGCCCGTCCCAGGCTTAGCGTGGCCGTATGGCAAAGCTCAACCCGTACCTCAGCTTCCGGTCCGAGGCGAAGGCTGCCCTGGACTTCTACCAGTCCGTGCTCGGCGGCGAGCTCGACGTCAGCACCTTCGGTGGGACCCCGATGGAGGGGATGCCCACTCCCGACGAGGACAAGGACCTCGTCATGCACGGGCAGCTCGACACCCCGGGCGGCCTCACGATCATGGCGTCGGACACGCCGTCGTTCATGGAGTACGTGGCGCCCTCAGCTGGCGTCACCGTCGCCCTGACCGGCGGTCCCGAGGACCACGACTACATCAAGACCGCCTACGAGAAGCTGTCCGACGGCGCCACCCCGGGTGAGCCGTTCGAGCTGGCACCGTGGGGCGACTACTACGGACAGCTCACCGACAAGTTCGGCATCTCCTGGATGTTCGACGTCGCCGCCAGCTGATCCGCCGGGCGACCTTCTTTACTGAACCCATCTCCAGTAACCTTCGTCGAGCTGATCACCGTGGATCAGCTCGACGAAGAGGAGCGTTCAGTGAGATCTCGCCGTGCTCTCTCCATCCTGGCCTCGCTCGGTCTCATGACGTCCGGCGCGGCCGCCGCTGCCCCCGCGCAGGCCGACGCCGCACCCCAAGAGGTCCTGTTCGTCGCCAACAACTGGGACGGCACCGCGTCCGTGCTGTCCTCGGGCGCCGACCTCGCGCCGGTCGGCGAGATCAACGTGATCCCTGACCGCGAGCAGCGGATGCGCGAGATCTACCGCGACCCGATCCGGCTCGCGGCCTTCCTGGTCATCCGCCAGACCGTCGGCGAGGGCCACGACCAGTTCGCCGACGACATGTACACCACGCCCGACGGCTCGTCGCTGGTGGTGTCCCGGCCGAGCTTCGCCGACGTCGTCTCCATCAGCCTCGCCACCGGCGAGGTCGAGTGGCGGTTCCAGGTCGCCGGCGTACGGGCCGACCACATGGCGGTGTCGCCCGACGGCACACAGGTCGCCGTGTCGGCGTCGACCGGCAACCGCGTGCACGTGCTGGACATCGAGACCGGCGCGGAGGCCGGGTCGTTCCCCACCGGCGACAAGCCGCACGAGAACGTCTACACGTCCGACGGCCTGCTCTGGAACATGTCGATCGGCGAGGTCAACAACAGCTTCGACGACCCGGCGCTCGACTTCCTCAAGGGCGACCGGGTGATCACGGTCGCCGACGCCGAGACGTTCGAGGTGGTGCGCGAGATCGACATGCGCGACCGGCTCGACGACGCAGGCCTGGGCCACCTCTCCGACGCCGTACGCCCCGCCACCTTCAGCCCGGACGAGTCGAAGCTGTACTTCCAGGTGTCGTTCTTCGGCGGGTTCCTGGAGTACGACGTGGCGACCGACCGGATCACGCGGACCAAGACACTGCCCGCCGTGTTCGACGGGCCACGCACCGAGATGGTCAACGACTCGCGGCACCACGGCCTGACCATGCAGCCATCGGGCGAGCACCTGTGCGTGGCCGGGACCATGGACGACTACGCGGTGGTCGTGGACCGGGAGACCCTCGAGACGGGGCCGCTGGTCGACGTCGACAAGCCGTACTGGTCGACGGTGACCGGTGACGGCGGGGCGTGCGTCGTGTCCGAGTCCGGATCCGACCAGGTGACGTCCATCGACTTCGAGACAGGGCAGAAGGTCGCGTCGGTGCCGGTGGGCGACCACCCGCAGCGCGTGCGGCTGGGCACCGTCCCGGCCGGCTGGTCGGGCGTCGGCTAGGGTCGCCGCATGCTTGCCGCCTACGTGACCAGCTTCTCGCCCGACAGCCCGATCGACGGCCTGGAGGTGGGTGACCGCCCCGAACCGGAGGCCGCTGAGCACTGGACCACCGTGGAGGTCCGGGCCGCGAGCCTGAACCACCACGACCTGTGGTCGCTGCGCGGTGTGGGCCTGCGGGAACAGCAGCTGCCGATGATCCTCGGCACCGACGCCGCCGGCGTGACGCCGGACGGCACCGAGGTGCTCGTGCACGGCGTCATCGGCGCCGACGGACACGGCGTCGGGCCGAAGGAATCTCGGTCGCTCCTCTCCGAGCGCTACCCCGGGACCCTCGCCGAGCGCGTCTCGGTGCCGACCGCGAACCTCGTGCCCAAGCCCGCCGAGCTGTCGTTCGAGGAGGCCGCGTGCCTGCCGACGGCGTGGCTCACGGCGTACAACATGCTCTTCACGGCGGGCGGGCTCAAGCCGGGTGCCAGCGTGCTCGTGCAGGGCGCCGGCGGCGGCCTCGCGACCGCTGCGATCACCCTCGGGGCCGCGGCCGGCCTGGAGGTCTGGGTGACGTCACGCTCCGCGGAGAAGCGCGAGCGGGCCGTCGGGCTGGGCGCGGCGGGTGCGGTGGAGCCGGGCGCCCGCCTGCCCGCGCGCGTCGACGCCGTGCTGGAGTCGGTGGGTCAGGCGACATGGGCCCACTCGATCCGCTCGGTACGTCCCGGCGGCTCGGTGCTGGTCTGCGGGGCGACGTCCGGCGACGCTCCCCCGGCCGAGCTGACCCGCGTCTTCTTCCAGGAGATCCGGGTACAGGGCGTCACCATGGGCTCGCGCGACGACCTGGGCGCGCTCGCCCGGTTCTGCGCCCGCACCGGTGTGCGCCCCGTGATCGACGCCGAGGTGCCGCTCGCCCAGGTCGCCGACGGGCTGGCCCGGCTGCACGAGGGCAACCAGTTCGGCAAGGTGGTCGTGCGGCCCTGAGCCGCACCGCCGTCCACGTCAGGCGCCCGGGTCACCTCGGTGACCCGGGCGCCTTTGCTTACAGCTCTGTCAGCGAGTTGTGGCGAAACCCTTGACCTCGGGTCGCCGCGTCCGCGACAGTGTCCGAGAGAGCGCTCTCTCGCGCTCGACCCGTGCACGTCCGACGTTCGAAGGAGCACGTCAAATGCGCAGACATCTACGCCTGCTCGCGGCCGCGGCATCCGCCACGGCTCTGCTGGCCCTGGGTGCGCTCACCCAGGTGCCGGTCGCGGCAGCCGCCGACGACCCGCTGTCCCAGGGGCGGCCCGTCACCACGTCCAGCACCGAGTTCGCCTGGAGCACCGGGGCCAACGCCGTCGACGGCGATCCGGGCACCCGCTGGTCCAGCGCGGCGGCCGACAACCAGTGGATCCGCGTCGACCTGGGCTCCGTCCAGGCCATCGACCGGGTGGTCCTCGACTGGGAGGGCGCGTACGCGTCGGGCTTCCGCATCGAGGTCTCGAACGACGCCAGCACCTGGTCCACCATCTACTCGACCACCACCGGCACCGGCGGGGACCAGAACCTCGACGTCGACGGCAGCGGGCGCTACCTGCGCCTGTGGGTCACCCAGCGCGCCACGCAGTGGGGCGTCTCCCTGTGGGAGCTGCAGGTGCTCGGCACCGGCGGTGTGGTGCAGCCCGGCGACACGACCCTGCTCTCGTACAACAAGGCGGGCAGCGCGTCGAGCTCGCAGAACGACGGCACGTGCTGGCTCTGCGGCCCGGACAAGGCGTTCGACCTCGACCCGGCCAGCCGCTGGGCCGTCAACCCCGACACGGGCTGGGTCGACGACGGCTGGATCGCCGTGGACCTCGGTGCCACCGCGCACATCAGCAGCGTCGTGCTGCAGTGGGACCCCGCGTTCGCCACCGTCTTCGACATCGAGGTGTCCGACAACGGGAGCACCTGGCGCACCGTGCACACCACCACCGGCGGCACGGGCTTCAAGCAGGCGATCCCGCTGAACGCCGACGGCCGGCACGTGCGCGTGCACATGCGTGACCGCAGCGGCCCGTACGGCTACTCGCTGTGGGAGTTCCAGGTCTACGGCACCGGCGGCGCGCCCACCGCTCCCCCGGCCGAGCCCGCCGACCCGAACTTCGACGACCTCGACCTGGTGTGGAGCGACGAGTTCGACGGCGCCGCCGGCACCCCCGCCAACGCCTCCCGCTGGACGATCGACCCCGGGCTGCCCGCGAACAACGAGCTGGAGGTCTACACCCCCAGCGGCAACGGGTTCCACGACGGCCAGGGCAACTTCGTGCTCGAGGCGCGCCGCGAGGACCGCGACGGACGGCAGTACACGTCGCACCGCATGAACACCTCGGGCACGTTCAACACCCAGTACGGCCGGTTCGAGGCGCGCGTGAAGGTCCCCGAGGGCCGGGGCCTGTGGCCGGCGTTCTGGATGATGGGCTCCGACTTCCTCGACGGCCGCCCGTGGCCGTACAACGGCGAGATCGACATCATGGAGTTCATCGGCCAGGACCCGACCCGCGCCCACTCGACGCTGCACGCCCCCGCGTACAACGGTGGCGGCGGTTACGGCGGCGGGTACACCCTGCCGGACGGCTCGAAGATCTCGGCGGGCTTCCACACCTGGGCCGCCGAGTGGGACAGCGAGGGCATCCAGTTCTCCCTGGACGGCCGCGACGTCTTCTACGCCGACCGGGACACCGTGGAGTCCACGCGCGGGCCCTGGGTCTTCGACCACGACTTCTACATGATCCTCAACCTCGCCGTCGGCGGTGACTGGCCCGGCCCGCCGGACGCGAGCACGCCGTTCCCGTCGAGGATGCTGGTCGACTACGTCCGCGTCTACCAGTAGCCGGCGTTCTCGTTGAGTGCTGGGTACTTGTGGGCCTGCGGGCTCGAGACCCACAAGTACCCAGCGCTCGACGAGGGGGGTATAACTGGGCGGGTGCAGATTCCGCGGTCCGGGCGGCCCACTCTCGAGGCCGTCGCCTCCGTCGCCGGGGTCTCCCGCGCGACCGTGTCGCGGGTGATCAACGAGGTGCCCACCGTCGACCCGGAGATCGTCGAGACCGTGCGCCGGGCGATCGAGGAGACCGGCTACGTGCCCAACCTCGCCGCCCGGTCGCTCGTGACGCGGCGCACCGGGTCGGTGGCGCTCGTGGTGTCGGAGCCGCCGGAACAGCGCTCCCCGCTCCCGTTCCTGGAACGTCTCTTCACCGACCCGTACGTGGGGCGGGTCACCGCGGGTGCGCAGACGGTGCTGCGCCCGCGCGACATCCACCTGGCGATCATCCCCGCGGACCCGCCCGCGCACGACCAGGTCGTGCGGTACGTGCGGCAGGGTCACGTCGACGGCGTGCTGCTCATCACGTCCAGCTCGGCGGACCCGCTGCCCGCCCGGCTGGCCGCGCTCGCCGTGCCCCTGGTGCTGTCGACCCGCACGACCCTGCCGGGCGTCGCCTGGGTCGACCTGGACCAGGCAGCGGGGGGCCGGCTCGCCGCTGAGCACCTCATCGGGTCCGGTCGCACCCGGCTCGCGGTCGTCGGCGGCCCGCCCGACGCACCGTTCGGGCACGCGCGGCTCGAGGGGTTCCTGGACGGGGTACGAGCCGCCGGGCTGACCGAGCCCGAGGTGGTCACCGCCGACTTCACCCGCCCGGGCGGCGAGGCGGCGGTCCGCACGCTGCTGGCCGCCAGGCCGGACGTCGACGGCGTCTTCGCGGCGAACGACCTCATGGCGGACGGCGTGTCGACGGCGCTCCGCACCGCCGGCCGGGACGTACCCCGCGACGTCGCGGTCGTCGGGTTCGACGACTCGAGCGTCGCCGCACAGGCCCACCCGCCCCTGACGACCGTGCGTCAGCCCGTCGAGGACATGGCGGAGGCCATGGCCCGGCTGCTGCTGGCCGCCCTCCGGCAGGCCCAGGAGCCGGACGACGGCGCGGCGGCGGGCGGCTCCGAGACGTTCGTGCCCGAGCTCGTCGTGCGCGCGTCGGCCTGAGGTCTCGGCAGGCTCGACCAGCGGGACCGGCTCAGGAGAACCGGCGGGAGAACTCCTCGACCAGCGTGGGGCCGGTGTCCCCGAGGCGCCACACGCTCCACCCGTCGGCGGTGTACGAGCCCGACGCCGCCGTGGCGGCCGAGTCGGGGTGCCGGTAGCGAGCGCCGTTGGCCAGCTCGATGGCGCCGTCCGGCAGGAGCAGCGCCTCGAAGTGCTGGTTGCGGCGCGGGCGCGACCACACGATGCGCGTGGGGGTGCCGATGCTGCGGGCGAGCGCCTCCAGGTCGGGGTCGTCCTCCTCCTCGAACAGCATCGGGGTGCTGGCCCGGATGCTCTCGCCCGGCGGCACCGGCCGGGCCGGCGCCTCGGGGGCGCTCGACGGGTAGGGGTCCGCCGCGAACGCCGTCTGCCCGTAGCCGTCGTCGGGGCCCGCCATGTAGCCGCCGGACTCCCACGGGTTCTGCTCGGTGACCACCGGGGCCACGCCGTCGGAGTAGGGCGCCTCGTACCCGGGCTGCTCGCCGTAGCCGTAGCCGCTCTGGTCGCCGTAGCCGGCGGCGGGCTCCGGCGTGTAGTCGTACGCCGGCGCGAAGCTCGACTCCGCGCCGTAGCCGGGCTCCTGGGGGTAGCGGGGCTGGGTGATGTCGAAGTCAGCAGGCTCGTTGGAGCCCGTTGCGGGGTAGGCGGGGGCGCTGTCGTACGACCCCGGCTGCCAGAGGTCCTCGCCGGCCGACGGCGGCTGCGGCACGGGCGGCGGCGGGTAGGTCGGTCCGGCGGCCGGCGTGGGGTCCGACGGCGGGTACACCGTCGTCGACCCGTCGGGCTCGGCGGACGCCGAGAACCGGTCGGTGCGCGAGCGGCGACGCACGGACGGCGTCGGCTCGGCGACCGGCTCGGCCCGTGGCGGGGCGGCGACCTCGCCGAGCGAGGAACGGCTGGTCGCCAGCCGCGGCGGGGCGCTCGGCGTCGGACGGGACTCGGTGCCCGGACGCACGGAGGAGACCGGTGCGCTCGGTGCGCTGCCTGCGCCGGGAGCGCTGGTGATCGGCGGCGCGGTCTCGGGCGAGGTGGCGGCGGCCTGTGCGCGGCGGCCGGCACGGGTGCCGGCCACTCGCTCGGACTTGCCGCCGGCCGCGGCGCGTTCGGGCGTGCTGCCCCGCGTGGCACCTCCGCGGAGGCTCGACCGGAGCCCGGTCGCCGCGTTGGTCGCGCTGGAGGCCGGGTTGTCGGCGAGCGGCGTCGGGTTGTCCGCGCGGACGGGTGTCTGCCGCGCGGCGCGCTCGGCACGGGACTGCGGCGCCTGCTGCACGCGGGCCTGCGGCGCCTGGGCGACGACCGGCATCTTGCCCGTGAGCGCGTAGCCGACCTTGACGCCCTCCTCGAACGCGTCCTTGGGCGCCGCGGAACCGCCGGCGACCCCGCCGGTGACGCCCGTGTCCATGGAGGTGCTGACCGAGCTGTCCAGGGAACCCGTGATGGCCCCGCCGATCGGCGCGGACTTGGCCGCGGGCAGGCCCGGCGGAAGGTGCACCACGAGCGGCGAGACGTCGAGGAACTTGCGGCCGTCGTTCGAGTTCACGACGCCCATCTTCAGCACCTCGACCGGCATCGTGGGCTGGCGCAGGAAGTCGACGGCGTTGAGGATCTCGTCGGGCGCGTTCTGGCAGATGATGATGAGCCGCGCACCGTTGCCGCTGTTCTTGCCCGCCTGCGTGCGGGTGATGGGCACGCTGTCGTAGAACGCCGCGACGTCGTGCTGGAAGGAGCTCGCGCCGCCGCTGTAGCGCGCGGCGAGGTCCGACCGCGTCAGCCGGCCGGCCGCTCCGGCGTGGTCGAGGGCCTTGGCGAGATTCTCGCGGTCGAGATCTGCGACCAGCTCCACGACGACGGGCGAGCCCGACGCATCGAGCGCGAGCAGGTGCGGCTCGTCCGGGCCGGAGCCCTGCGCGATCGGGAACACCTCTTCACCGAGGAGCCCGTCGATGTGCGAGTCGACGACCTGGTTGGCGGTGGTCTTGAGTCCTGGTTCCGAACCGTTCACGCCGTTCGCGGACGTCACGAGGAGGGGCCGCTGGGTATCGACCTCGAACAGTGGCATCTCGTGATCTCCCGGGGTCCTGCGGCATTGGTCCGCCTTAGCCTAAAGGCCGGGGGCAAGAGACCGGAAACACGCCGGTGAAGGTGTCGTGACAGTTATCACGAGCGCGGTGCGGTCCCCGGCGTCGGCAGCACCGCCCTGAAGCGGGTTCAGGACGGCGCCGCCGGGTCCGCGTCAGAGGTGGACGACGATGCTGCCGCCCAGGTAGGAGGCGCGTGCCGGACGCCCGTCGACCAGCACCTGGGCGAACCTGCCCGCCACCCGGAACGCACGCAGGACGGTGTGGCGGCCGCCCTGTCGGCTGCCGTCGCCAGTCAGCTCGAGAGTCGTACCGGGCGCGATCTCGACGGTGCCCCGCACCTCGACGGTCGTCCCGAGGCTCGAGCGCAGGGTCGTCCCCTGCTCGAGGGCCACCCCGCCGCGGCCCAGGCTGTCGGCCGAACCCGCCACCAGGGTGCCGCCGCGGACCACGGTGCCGCCGCGGTAGGTGTTGCAGCCGGCGAGCGTGAGGACACCCGTTCCGGTCTTGACCAGGCCGCCCCGGCCGTCGATGTCGTTGCGCCAGGTGTCCTGCGCGGCCAGGCCGCCCTGGGCCGTGTCGAGCTCGACGGTGACCGTCCGGTCGAACCGGGCGTACCCGTCGGCGGCGGCGAACAGGTTGAGGCGCCCCCACTGCTCGGGTCCGTCCAGGATCGGGTAGCCGGAGGGCAGCGCGGTGGTGCGCAGCACGTCGCGCACCTGGGCCGGGGAGAGGTACGGGAAGCGGGTCTCGAGCAGGACCTCCGCACCCTTCGGCACCTCGAGGTCGGTGGAGTACCCGCCCTGGCGGCGCAGGACGTAGGTCAGCGACGAACGGATCTGCTTCTGGTTCGCCGCCCGGTCGCCGTACTCGTCCGGGCCGGTGTGGGCGGCGGTGTACAGGTCGCTGGTACCGGTGACGGCCGTGAAGTACTCGACGGCCCGCGCGCGGGCGGCGGCCTTCAGCTCGGCGTTGACCGGGTCGGCGAGGATCGCGGCGGCCAGCGCGGTGGCCATGACCCGGCCGCCCATGACGTCCACCGGCGAGTGCATGCCTGCGGTGATCCGGCTGTCGCCGAGCACCGCCGCCATCACCATCAGCTCGGAGAACCGCTCGGGGACCGCGTACGCGAAGCCGAGCGCGGCCAGCCAGGCGGCGTTGGTGTGGCCGCTGGGGAAGCCGCCGTCCGTCGTCGGATCGGTGCTGCGCTGCCGGAGGAGCTGCGGTGCGACCACCACGCGGGACTCGTAGACCGGGTAGCCGAGGTCGTCGACCCGGCCCGTGTCGACGACGGTGCTCCGGTCCGTCATCCGCCACGGGCGCGGGTACTGGTAGGCCGCCTTGCCGTGGTTGCCGGACGAGTAGTTGCCACGCACCGTGTTCACGAGCCGGACGATCTCGCCGAGCTCGGAGGTGTCCGAGCCCGCACCGATCGCGGACCCCGCCGGCGCGCCCGCGGGCACCGCGTCGTCGATCTTGGTGGGCGGGGTCCCGTCCGGGGCGGTGGTGATGGAGGTGACGGCGAGCGCGCCCGCTCGGTACGCCTCGGCGAACGGGCCGAGACCGGCGATGACCGAGTAGCTCTGGTGCCTTCGGTCGTAGACGAAGGACTGCTTGGCTTCCTCGTCGGTACGGCGCCGCGTCACGTCGACGACGTACCGGATGTTGTCCTGCAGCACCCGCGGGGACAGCGCGAACCCGGTGTTCCACTCCCCGCCGGTCCGCCACAGCTCCGACATCCCGGACAGTGCCTGGACGACGGCGTTGGTGTCGGCGGTGACGTTGGGCGGGACGTTCGAGGTGTACCAGTCGACGAACGGCGTCCAGGCAGCGTTGCCTGTCGCCGGGGCGGTAGCCGCCTGCGCCGAGGGCAGGCCGACGGCGGCCGGCCCGACGGCGAGCGCGCCGGCACCGAAGGCCGCGCCGCGCAGGAAGCTCCGTCTGTTGACGTTAACGTCTGTCAGAGTCATAGGCTCAAGGGTCCCGGAAAGCCGGGGCTTGTCAATAACTCCTGACAAATGTTCACGCGGGGTTGGTGAACCGGACCACAGGGGTCAGGAGTGCCCGGTCTCCGACTGGTCGGCCGCGAGCCGCTCCTCGACGCGGGCGATCTTGCTGTTGATCTGCCCGTCGGCCGCACCGGGGCGGATATCGGCCTTGATCACGAGCGACACCCGGTGCCCGCCGCGGCCCACCGCGTCGGTGGCGCGCTGGATCACCGGCATCACCTCGTCCCAGGAGCCCTCTATCTCGGTGAACATCGAGGTGGTCCGGTTCGGGAGGCCGGACTCCCTGACGATGCGCACGGCTTCGGCGACCTGGTCGGCGACGGACTCGCCTGCGGTCATGGGGGCGACGGAGAACGCGAAGACAGCCATGTACCCAGTCTGCCCCCACACGTAGGCTCGACGCGTGAACGTCACCCTTCTCGCGGGCGGGGTCGGCGGTGCGCGGCTCGCGCACGGCCTCGATCTCGCACTCGGCGCGGCCCTCGTCAGCACCTCAGCCGAGGCCGGCGCCTCGCCGCACGCCCTCACCGTCGTCGTGAACGTCGGCGACGACACCAACCTCCACGGCCTCGCCATCTCCCCCGACATCGACACGGTCGTCTACACCCTCGCCGGGCTGAACGACGAGGACCGAGGCTGGGGACTGCGCGGCGAGTCGTACGCGACCCTGTCGGCGCTCAAGGACCTCGGCGAGGACACCTGGTTCACGCTCGGCGACCGCGACCTGGCCACCCACATCGTCCGCACCCAGCGCCTGCGCCGCGGCGAGCCGCTGTCCGCGGTCACCGCGCACCTCGCCGCCTCGATGGGTGTCGGGCCGCGCATCGTGCCCGTCACCGACGACCACCTCGCGACCCTCGTCGACACCCCGTCGGGCCGGCTCGGGTTCCAGGAGTACTTCGTGGGCAGGCAGCACGCCGACGCGGTCCTCGGCCTGCACTTCGAGGGGGCCGACGCCGCCCGCCCGGCCCCCGGCGTGCTCGACGCGCTGGCTGCCCAGCTGGTGGTGCTCGCGCCGTCGAACCCGTTCCTGTCGATCGAGCCGCTGCTCGCGGTGCAGGGTGTCCGCGAGGCGCTGGGCACCGCGCCCGGCCGCCGCGTGGCGGTGAGCCCCATCGTGGGCGGACAGGCGATCAAGGGCCCGGCCGCCCAGATCCTGGAGACGCTCGGCCACGAGGTGTCGGCACTCGGCGTGGCTCGGATCTACGCGGACCTCGTCGACGTCATGGTCATCGACGAGCGGGACGCGGGCCTCGCCGGCCCCGTCGCCGACCTCGGCCTGACCGTGCACGTCACCGACACCGTCATGGGTGGCCCACCCGGCCGCGAGCGCCTGGCCCGCGAGCTGCTGGCCCTGGTGTGACCGGCGTCCGGCGGTCCGGCCGGGGCACGACGGCGGTGGTGCCGCTCCGCGACGGTGTCTCCGGCAAGTCGCGGCTGGCCGCGGTGCTCGACGGCGACTCGCGGCGGCGGCTCGTCCGGGTGCTCGCCCGGCACGTGGTGGCGACGCTGCTCGCGTCCGACGGGATCGGGCGGGTCGTGGTGGTGACCGCCGACCCGGTCTTCACGCGCGAGACGCTGGCGGGGCTCGAGGTGGAGGTGCTGGAGCAGCCTGCCGACCGGCCGGGCCTGAACGGCGCGCTCGAGCACGCGCGGGAGGTGCTCGCGGCGCGTGGTTCCGGGCCGCTCCTCGTGGCGCACGCCGACCTGCCCGCCCTCACCCCGGAGGACGTCGTGGCTCTCCTCGCCGAGAAAGCCCCGGTGGTGATCGCGACGGACCGCTACCGGTCCGGTACGAACCTGCTGCTCCTCGCCTCGGAGCCCTCCGGGGCCTTCGAGCCGTCCGGCGCCTTCGGGGACGCCGGTTTCCGGTTCCGGTTCGGGGTCGGTTCGCTCGCCGCGCACGTCGTGGAGGCGGAGGCGCACGGGCTGGAGGTGACGGTGGTGCACCGGCCCGGCACCGCCGTCGACCTGGACACCGCCGACGACTGGTCGCAGCTCCCGGACGAGGTGCGCGCCGCCGTCGGCCAGCAGGTGCCCGGCCTGCTGTGATCCGGCCCTCCGGTCAGCGTGCGGCGGCCTCGGCCGCCGCGCGCAGGCTCCGGACCGCCTCCTCCAGGCGCGCGTCGGCAAGGTTGCCGTAGCCGATCACGAGCACCGTCGACCTGGCCGACGGCGCGGCCTGATACCGGCGGAGGTCGACCAGCGCGACGTCCCGGGCGGCGCCCTCACGGGCGACGGCGGCGGCGTCGATGCCTCGCGGGTCCACCCCCGGCAGGTCGAGGCCCGCCAGGTCCACGGTCACGTGCATCCCGGCGGCGATCCCACCGACCCGCGCGCCGGGCAGCTGGTCGTCGAGGGCGGCCAGCAGGGCGGACCGGCGTCGGGCGTAGCGGGTGCGGGCCGCACGCAGGTGCCGCGCGTACGCGCCGTCCGCGACGAACCGTGCGAGCGTCAGCTGGTCCAGCGTCGCCGGGCCGGGCGTGGGCCCACGGCGGACGGACACGCCGAGGACCGCGGCGCGCCACCGTTCCGGCACCACCATCCAGCCGATCCCGAACGCCGGTGAAAGCGTCTTGCTCGTCGCACCGAGCAGTACCACCCGCTCCTCGTCCAGCCCTTGCAGCGCGGGCACCGGACGGCGGTCGTAGCGGAACTCGGCGTCGTAGTCGTCCTCGATCACCAGCCCGTCCACCTCCCGCGCCCAGGCGAGGACCGCGGCGCGGCGGTCGTCCGACAGCGCAGCGCCCAACGGGAACTGGTGCGCGGGGGTGAGCAGCACCGCCCGGGCACCCGTGCGGGCGGCCTCCGTGCGCAGCCGGTCGGTGGAGATGCCGTCGTCGTCGACCGGGACGGGGACCGGCACGAGACCGGCGGCCGCTGCGACGTCGCGCAGCGGGGCCCAGCTCGGGTCCTCGACGAGCAGATGGGTGTGGCCGGCGTCGGCCAGCGCAGCGGTGATCCGCGACATCCCGTCGGTGGCACTCCGCGTGAGCAGGACCGCGCGGTCCGGCCCCGCGGTCATCCGCGCGCGCCGCAGGTGGGCCGCCACCGCCTCGCGCGCCGCCGGGTGCCCGCCGGCCGGCTGCCCGCCCAGGTCCTCGTTGGTCGCCGCCGCCAGCGCGTCGCGTGCGGCCCGTAGCCAGGCCTCGCGGGGGACGTGCCGCAGGTCGGGCACCCCGGGCGCGAGGTCGTGCGTCGCCCGGCGCGGGACACGTTCGGGCGCCCCACCGGCCCCTGGCGGTTGACCTCGTCGGACGCGGCTCTCGACAGGCTCGACCAGCGGTGCCTCGACGTCCCCCGCCGACGCCGCGACCCGCGTCGCCGAACCCGTCCGCGCGTCGAGGACCCCCTTGTTCACCAGGTGCCCGTACGTCTCGGTGACCACCCAGCGCGAGATGCCGAGGGTGTCGGCGAGCGCCCGGCTGGGCGGCAGCGCCGTACCAGGCGTGAGCCGGCCGGACGCGATGCTCTCGAGGATCGCCTGCTCCAGCCGGTGCCGCAGCGCGCCGGGGCCGGGCGGAAGCGCGATCAGTACGTCGGAGGCGGAATTGGTCTGGCCTGCTGCCATGGCATTGGACCGTAGCACCAGACCGATTGCTGCCTAGCGTGGTGAGCACCGGGGCAGGAGCGCCCGGGGACGAAGCAGACCGAGGGAGCACACCATGCAGTACCGCACGCTGGACAACGGGCACACCGCGTTCGAGGTGTCGACGCTGTGCCTCGGCACGATGTTCATGGGGACGCGGACCGACGAGGAGACGTCGTTCGCGATCCTTGACCGGTTCGTCGAGGCCGGGGGCACGTTCCTCGACACGGCGAACAACTACAACGCGTGGGTCGGCGGGCACGGCCGCGACTCCGAGGACGTGCTCGGCCGCTGGCTCGCCTCGCGGGGCAACCGCGACGACCTGCGGATCGCGACCAAGCTGGGCGCGGGGAAGAAGGACCCGAACCTGCCGCTGTCGAACACGCCGCCCACCAACTTCCAGGGGCTCGGCGCCTCGACCGTCGACCGGGAGGCGCACGAGAGCCTGCGCCACCTCGGCATCGACCACATCGACGTGCTGTACGGGCACGTCGACGACCTCGAGACGCCGCTCGAGGAGACGGTCGGCGCGTTCGGCAAGCTGGTCGACGAAGGGATCGTCGGCATCCCGGGCATCTCGAACGTGGCGCTGTGGCGCGTCGTCGAGGCACGGGAGACCGCCGCGCGGCTGGGGGTTGCGCCCTACGGCGCCGTCCAGCAGTGCTACAGCTACGTGTACCCGCGGCCGCAGCCGATCCGGACCAACTGGGCGTCGCCCGAGCTGCTTGACTACGCGCGGTCCACGGGCGCGGCCGACCGCCCCGGGCTCGCCGTCATGGCGTACTCCCCGCTGCACCAGGGCGTGTTCACGCGCGACGACAAGTCGCTCTACGACGGGTCGGACCACGCGGGGTCGCGGGCACGGATCGCGGTGCTGCGCGCCGTCGCCGCCGAGATCGGCGCGACGCCGAACCAGGTGGCGCTCGCCTGGCTGCTGGGCGGCGAGGTGCCGGTGGTCCCGGTGTTCGGCGCCAGCAGCGTGGCGCAGCTCGACGAGGCCCTCGGTGCGGCGGACCTGGTCCTCGACGAGGAGACCCGCGCCCGCCTCGACAACGCCTGACCTACCAGCCGCCTCGGTGGATCACCTCGGCCTCGGGCTTCCGGCGGCGGCGGGTGGGCGAGCCCTTCGCCCCGCCGTCGGCCGGATGCCCTACCGCGACGACGCCGGTGATCTCGAACTCGTCGGGGATCCCGAGCTCGCCCCGGACCGCTGCCACATGCTCCGGCGGGACACCGAAGAAGCAGGCGCCCAGCCCCTCGTCGACGGCGGTCTGGAGCATGAGCAGCGAGGCCATGCCGACGTCGACGTGCCAGAACGGGACCGGCCACCGCGCTTCGTCGAGGTCCTCCCAGCCCTTGTCCTTCTCCGCGTACCGCCGCAGGTAGGCGGCCTTGGACGCGAGCGCGAGGACGATCACCGGGGCCGTCCGCATCCCCGCGAGCCAGGCCGACATGTCACGCTCGGACCGCTCCGAGGTGTCCGGGGTCGACGCCGCCCAGAACCGGTCGCGATCCTCCGGCGTCTCCAGCACCACGAACGCCCACCCCTGGCTGAACCCCGCACTGGGGGCGCGGACGGCGTTGCGGGTGATCCGGTCGACGGCCGCCGCCGACACGGGCTCGGCGGTGAACTTGCGGTGCATCCGGCGCTTGCGGACGACGTCCTGGAATTCCATGGGGCTCATTGTCGACCTTCGGCCAGGCGACCTTCGGCGGAACACGAACCCCGTTGCCCGACGGCGGCGCGCCAGCCAGCCTGGACGCATGACTCTCCAGGCGATCGAGCAGGCGACGCTGCCGCACAACAACTTCGAGGGATACCTCCACGGTTCGGAGGTGTCGGTCATCTTCGAGCGGGTCACGCAGGACGGTTTCGGGCCACGCCTGCACCGGCACCCCTACTCCGAGACGTTCGTCATCCGGTCCGGCCGGGTGCTCTTCACCGTGGCCGGTGAGGAGATCCAGGCCGTCGGCGGCCAGATCCTCGTGGTCGAGGCGATGGTGCCGCACAAGTTCAAGACCCTCGGCGCGGACCTCTACGAGGCGGTACACATCCACGCGAACGACCGGTTCGAGACGGAGTGGCTCGAATGAGCCGTCAGCAGGTGGCCCGCATCATCCCCACCAGGAGCTCGGTCGGGTCGTACAGCGGCTCGTCCGTCAGCACGGGGTAGACGAGGTCCCGCCCGGTGATGCCGACGGACACCTGCCGCTCGCCGTCGGGCGACGTCAGGTTGATCGAGATGGTGCCGTACGACCCGCCGTCGTGGCCGTAGAGCCAGCCGCCCGGGACGCACGGGTCGGGGAGCCGGTAGACGCCCAGGCCGTAGTCCGGGAACGCCTCCTGGCCGACGGTGCGGGGCTCCAGCATGTCAGCGGCGGTCTCCGCGTCGACCAGCCGGCCCGTGACCAGGGCCTCGGTGAAGTCGGCGAGATCCTCGGTGGTGCTGGTGACGGCGCCCGCGGCGTCGAACAGGCTCGGGTCCCAGTGGTCGAGGTCGTACCAGCCGGCCTCCACCGGGCCCGTGTACGCCGACTCGTGGAGGAACGGCCCGCGCACGCCCGGGTCGTCCGGGTAGGCGCTCTGCCACATCCGTGCCGGGGCGAACACCCGGCGCTCCAGCAGGTGCTCGACGCTGCGCCCGGTGACCTCCTCCAGCATCATGCCGAGCACCACGTAGCCGGCGTTCGAGTAGGAGAAGCCCTCCCCCGGCTCGTTCATCCACGGAGCGGACTGCAGCGCCTCGATGTGGTCGGCGTCCGTGACCTCCTGGCCCATCACCGCGAAGACCGAGGTGAACGACGACGGGTCGGCGGCACGCGACATGAGGATCCAGTCGGTGGCGGTAGGAGCACCCGAGCGGTGGCTCAGCAGCTGCTCGATGGTCACGCCGGCGGGCACGACGCCGGGCAGCACCTCCTCGACGGGCGTGTCGAGGGTCCAGGTGCCCTTCTCGACCTCCTGCATGACGAGCGTCGCGATCATCGGCTTGGTGTTGCTCGCCACCCGGAACCGGTCGTACGACCTGGCCTTCGCCCGGCCCTCGCGCTCCCGGGTCCCCGCGGCCCCGCTCCAGGTCCGCGCGCCCTTCTCGACACGCGCGGTCACGGCGATCGCCCCGTCCGCCACGAGATCGTCGAGGGCGGCGTCCAGCGCGGCGCCGGCAGGTGCGTTCGCACCTCGCGCAAGAGTCCGGTTCGTGGCGACCTCGCGCTGGGCCTGGTGGGCGGCGTCGGCCACCATCGCGGACACGGTGTCGGGGACGTCGGCGGCGACGGCAGGCGTCGGCCGGTCGGTGCTCGCCGCGTGCGCGGAGCCTGCGACGACCAGCGGTGCCGCGAGCGCCAGCACCGCGCTCAGGGCGAGTGCCGCCCGGCGGGTTGTGCGTTCCATGGGAGTCTCCTTCGTCTGGGCTGTGCTCCCATCCTGTCGACGGACCCCTTCGCGCGGATCACCCGCCGGGTGGATATGGCTCCCACCTGCGGCGGAGTGTCGAGATCACCCGTCGGGCCGAGCCGTCCGGTGCAGACGCAGACGGGTGCGCCGTGCCAGACTCCGGGCGTGACCGAACCAGCAGCTCATGTCTCGTCCCGAGGCGTCTTCGAGGCCGACCTGCACCTGACGACGGCGGACTACCGCGAGGGCCTGCTGCGGCTACCCCTCCTGTGGGCGTTCTACGGGCTCGCCGCGGTGATCCTGCTGGCCGCCCTCACACTGACCTACCTCGACAGCGGGTCCACGGCCGACGAGTACCTGGTCGCGACCGCATGGCTGCCTCTCATCGGGCTGAGCCTCGTGATCGGGTGGATCCCGGACCTGTTCGCCTGGCGCATGGCACGCACCTCCCCGTTGCGGCACGGCGCGACGATCCGGATCGACGACGAGCAGATCGCCTGCACCAGCCAGGAGGCGTGGGTGTCGTACGGCTGGCCCCTGGTCCGGCGGGCCGTCGAGACCCGGTCGAGGTTCCACCTCGTGGTGGGCAAGGGCATGTCGACGGCGGTCTGCATCCTGCCGAAGCAGCTGTTCCCGCTCGAGGACCACGAGGCGATCCGCGAGCTCATCCGGGACAAGGTCGGCAGCCTCCGCCAGCACTGACCCGCTACAGCCGGTCCGCGATGACCTCCAGCAGGGACTTGCCCTCCACGCCCATCAGGTCGAGGGCCTGCGTGCGGCAGGAGAAGCCGTCTGCCAGGTAGGTGGTGCCGGGGGCGGCGTCGCGCAGCGCGGGCAGCAGCGCGTTCTCCGCGACCGCCACCGACGTCTCGTAGTGCCCCTTCTGCATGCCGAAGTTGCCGGCCAGGCCGCAGCAGCCCGCGAGGACCTCGACCTGTGCCCCGCCCTTCTCGAGCAGGTTCCGGTCCGCCTCGAACCCCATCACCGAGTGCTGGTGGCAGTGCGGCTGCACGACGGCGGAGACATCCGCCAGTGACGGCATCTCCCACTGGTCCGGCACGTCGTCAGAGGTCAGCAGCTCCGCCGCCGTCCGCGTCATGCGGGCGACGGCCTGGGCGCGGGGGTCGTCCGGGAACAGGTCCAGCAGGTCGGAGCGCAGCACCGCCGTGCAGGACGGCTCCAGCCCCATGATCGGGATGCCGTTCACCGCGTAGGGCCCGAGCACCTCGAGCAGCTTGAGGAGCCGGCGCCGGGCGCCGTCGAGCTGACCCGTCGAGATCCAGGTGAGGCCGCAGCACGCCTGCTCGTCCGGGACGATCACGGAGAACCCGGCCTTGGTCAGCACCTTCACAGCGGCCTGCGGGACGGAGGGGGAAAGGGTGTCGCTGAACGAGTCGGTCCAGAGCACCACCTTGGGCTTGGTGGCGAGCCGCGCCGCCGTGGCGCCCTCGCGGCCCGGCACGCCGAGCCCGTCGTCGGTCACCACCGGCAGTCCAGGGACGCCGTGCGTCGCGCCGCCGCGTGCCCACCACTGCCGGAACGGGACCTCGGCGAACTTCGGCATCGACCGCCGGGTGTCCATGCCGCCCGCCCACAGCACCGCCTTGCCGATCCACTTCACGCTCAGCAGGCCGTTGACCAGCTCGGGGACCGCCCCGGCCAGCCGGGCCCAGCGCGGCAGCCAGCCGAGGGCGTAGTGGTCGACCGGCCGCAGCTTGCCGCGGTAGGTCCGGTACAGGACCTCCGACTTGTACTGCGCCATGTCGACACCGGCCGGGCAGTCGCTCGAGCAGGCCTTGCAGGACAGGCACAGGTCCAGCGACTCACGCACCTCCGGCGCCGCGAGCCCCCCGACGAGCGTCCCGTTCACCGCCTCCTGCAGCACGCGGGCGCGCCCGCGTGTCACGTCCTTCTCGTCCTTCGTGGCCTGGTAGCTCGGGCACATGAAGCCGCCCGACGCCGACGTGTCCGCCCGGCACTTGCCCACGCCCACGCAGCGGTGCACCGCCGTCGACAGGTCGTTGTGGTCGTGCGCGAACGAGAAGCCCTCGTACCCGGCCTTGCGCCGGACACCGTGCCCCGAGCCCTTGCCCGCCAGCGGCAGCTTGGTCCGCACCGGCGCGGCCTGGGGGCGGCGCAGGTCGTCGTCCACGGCCCGCGGCCGCACGACGACGCCCGGGTTCAGCAGGTCCTTCGGGTCGAACAGGGCCTTGAACCGCTCCATCAGCGCTATCGCCTCGGGCGAGTAGATGAGCGGCAGCAGCTCGGAGCGGGCGCGCCCGTCCCCGTGCTCGCCGGACAGGGACCCGCCGTAGCCGGCGACGAGCTCGGCCGCCTCGATCATGAAGGTGCGCAGCACCGACCCCGACGTCTCCAGCGGGATGTCGATCCGCAGGTGCACGCAGCCGTCGCCGAAGTGCCCGTAGGGCAGGCCGTCGACGCCGTACCGGTCCATGAGCGCCTGCAGGTCGCGGAGGTACGGCCCGAGCTTCTCCGGCGGCACCGCCGAGTCCTCCCAGCCGGGCCACGCCTGCTCCCCCGCGGGCGTCCGGCCGGCGAGCCCGGCGCCGTCGGCCCGGATCTGCCACATCTTGGTGGCGTCCGAGCCAGCGGGCAGCACCACGGAGTCCAGCGCCGTCGCGGCCGCGACGATGGCGTCCGCGCGCCCCAGAGCCTCGGCCTGCGACGAGCCGCCGACCTCGATCATGAGCCACCCCGCGCCGTCGGGCAGCGCCGGGACGGACTCCGCGCCCTTGGCGCGCCGGACGACGTCGACCAGGCGCGCGTCCAGCCCCTCGATCGCGAGCGGCTTGTGGCTGAGGAGCCGCGGGACGTCGTCCGCGGCGGTGGGCATGTCGGGGTAACCGAGGACGACGAGGGTGGGCGCGCCCGGTGTCTCCACCAGGTTGAGCTCTGCCTCCAGGACGGTGACGAGCGTGCCCTCCGTCCCCACCAGGGCGCGGGCGAGGTTCGATCCGTTCTCGGGCAGGAGGTGCTCCAGCGAGTAGCCCGAGACCTGCCGGCCGAACCGGCCGAACTCGGTGCGGATCAGCGCCAGGTTGTCCCGGACGAGCTCCTTGAGGCCGGGGACGTCGGCGAACTCCGGGTCGCCGGAGCCCGCGGTGAACCGGCGCCCGGCGCCGTCGACCACGTCGAGCGACACCACGTTGTCGGCGGTGCGCCCGTAGGCGACGGCGTGCGGACCGCACGCGTTGTTGCCGATCATGCCGCCGAGGGTCGCGCGGTTCTGGGTGCTCGGGTCGGGCCCGAACCGCAGCCCGTGGGCCTTCGCCTCCCCCTGCAGGGTGGACATGACGGTGCCCGGCTGGACCCGCGCCGTGCGGCGCTCCGGGTCGATGCCGAGCACCCGGTTCAGGTTCCGTCCCAGGTCGAGCACGACGCCTGGGCCCACCGAGTTGCCGGCGACGGACGTGCCCGCGCCGCGTGCCGTGATCGGGACCTTGAGCTCGCGCAGCACCTCGAGCGCCGCGACGACGTCGTCCACCGTCTCCGGGAAGACCACACCCTCAGGGACCACCCGGTAGTTGGACGCGTCGGTCGAGTACTCGGCACGCCGGCGCGTGCTGATGTCGACGGCGCCCTCCATGGCCGTGCGCAGCGCATCGGCGACCGCCTCACGCGCTGCCTCGGCGGCGTGGTCCGCCTCGCGACGCGCGGCCTTGCGCCGCTCCTCGCTCTCGGCGCGACGGCGTTCCGCCTCCTCGGCAGCGCGGGCCTCGGCCCTCTCGCGGGCCGCGCGGGCGGCCTCGGCGGCGTCAGCGGTGTGGCCCGTCGAGCGGTGCGCGGCGCGTTCGTCGTCGTTCATACCGTTCCGGGACGGGGCGTCGTGGGTCTGCGAGGGCACCTCGCGATTCTCGCACCAGAAAGAGGCGAGCCGCACACGTGTCCGACCTGCCGTCGAGTGCTGGGTATCTGCGGTTTCTGGCTGCGAGACCACCAAATACCCAGCACTCGACGGAGTAGGAAGATCAGCCCTCGAAGGTGACGTCGATCGTGATCGCGTCGACGCCCGTGAGGGCCTTCGAGATCGGGCAGCCGGCCTTGGCGGCCTCTGCGGCGGCCTTGAAGCCCGCCTCGTCGATGCCCGTCGCGAACCCGCGCACCGTCAGGGCGCTCTTGGTGATGCGGACGCCGCCGGCCGGGTCCGGCCCGAGGGTCACGTCGGCAGTCACCTCGATCTGCTCCGGCGTGGCCCCGGCCCCACCCAGCTCGTTCGTGAAGGCCATGGTGAAGCACGACGAGTGCGACGCGGCGAGGAGCTCCTCGGGGCTGGTGACGCCGGCGGCCTGGTCGGCGATGCGCGCCGGCCAGGAGACGTCGAACGTCCCTACGCCCGACGACGACAGCTCGACCTGTCCCGACCCCTCCGTGAAGGTGCCGTTCCAAGCGGTGCGGGCGGTACGTGTTGCCATGGTGCGCTCCTTGTGTGACGAGAAGTGTTCTCAACTGACGTCCTACGCTCGCGACCCTACCGGGCAAGCACTCGCGTCACGGAGCGAAGTCAAGGACCTCGTCATCAACCGCGAGGACGGTCCAGACGTTGCCGTCAGCATCCCTGAGCTCGTACGCGGGCACGAGCAGGACCGCGGCTCCGGACAGTGTGTAGCGCACCTCCGTGAGAGTCGCCGCGACGATCGTCACGTCCTCGACGGGCCACGCGATGGGGCCGCCCGGCACAGGCGTCGCCGCCAGTGGACCCGCCTCCTCCTGCGGCGCTTCCTGCGTGGTCCGGCCCAGCACCGCGCCCGCGAACCTCGGGTCGCCCAGCCGCTCGACGGCCTCCACCTCGCTGATCACGGGGTAGGAGCCGAGGCTCTCGCCGGACGTCCCGGCCACGCGCACCTCAGCCGTCGTCGGCGCGTCCGACAGCCCTGCGCCGGCGTGGAACACGAGCCCGGTCGCCGTCGGCAGGTCACCGCCGGCATCGAGTGGCTCCAGGCTCTCGGCCTCCGCCTCGGCCTCGTCCCTGGCCGTGCCCCCGTCCGGCTCGACCATGACCGACGGCCCGTCGAGGGTCTCGCCCGCGCCGCTCTCCGCCGTCATGTCCGACGCCTGGGTGGGAGCGGTACCTGACTCCCCCGCCACGTAGCCACCCCCGCCTGCCGCGACGATGCCGGCCACCGCGGCCGCGACCAGCCACTGCGTCCGCCGCCGAGAGCGCCGCCGCGCGAGCTCGTCCGTCTGCTCGTGCCCAGCGGGCCCTGTCGGTACTGCCCCAGGCCGAGCGGCCCCGGGCTGCTCGGCGATCAGCGCGTCGACCTTGGCCCGGAGCACGCCCTGGACCGGATCAGGCGCATGCTTTGCGGGGTCCGCCGCCATCAGACGGTCGAACGCCGGGTCCGCCTGCCGTTCGTGCTCGTTCATCGCCGTCCCTCCGTGCAGTGCTCGGCTGCGCACCGTGCACACCCTCTACATGTGCTCATGCGTCCACCGCTTGCTCGTGGGCGTCCCACGCGTCACGGAGCCGTGCCCGCGCACGGGACAACGCCGCATCGGCGCCGCCGCGGGAGACCCCGAGCACCTGGGCGAGATCGTCCCCGGACAGCCCGTCCCAGGCGACGAGCAGGAGGATCCGCCGGTCGCGCGGGGAGAGCCGGGACAGGACCTGCCGGACGGCGTCGTCGGTGGCGGCGAAGGTCGCGGGGTCCACGTCGTCCGGCTCGTCGGGCACGATCGCGACGGGCAGCGCCCGCATCTTGCGCCGGTGGTTCGCCAGCACGTAGCCGGCCGTCCGGTACATCCACGGCAGCTCGGCGCCGTCCGGCACGTCGTCGCGACGGCGCCACGCGGTGGCGAGCACCTCGGCGGCGAGGTCCTCGGCGTCGGAGGCGCGACCGCCGTCGGGCAACCGGCGGACGAAGTAGGAGTAGAGGGCGCGCGAGTGCGCGTCGAAGAGCGCGCTGAACCAGGGCTCGTCGTGCGGAAGCCGTTCGTGCGGCAGATCGTCCTGCAGGGCGCCGGGGCTGTCGTCCACCCCCACACTCTGTCGTGGCCACCGGGTTCCTTGCACCCGCGCCGCACAACAAAACGGTCTCGGCAGACTCGACCACCGTTGGTCGAGCCTGCCGAGACCGTGCGTCAGCGAACGTCCCGCGTCAGCAGGCGCCCAGGTCCTGCCACACCCCCCACTCGGACGGCGCGGGCGCCTCGCCCTGCGTCCACCACTTGGCGCGCCACTCGTGGCCGTTGTGCGAGACGGTGTTCCCGCCCACGTAGACGGCCGACGCGCTCCAGGCCGCCGCCGTGCACTCCTCGACCGGCGGGTCGGTCGGGTCCGGCGGGTCCGTCGGGTCCGGGGGATCGGTCGGGTCCGTCGGACCGCCGCCCTCCACCGGTCCCGGCGTACCGGTCCCGAGCACGCCCTGCAGCGCGCCGGTCAGGGTGCCGGACCGGTCACCCGACAGGTCCCACCACATGGCCCCGCCCAGGCCCTCTGCCCGGATGTAGTTGGCCTTGGCCCGGACGGACTGCTCGTTGTCGTACGACCACCAGGTGCTGCCGTCATGCCGCCAGGCGGCCCCGAGGGCGGCGTCGTAGTACCCGGTCCCGACGTTCTTGATCACGTCGTAGTCGTTGATGCCCGCCTCCCACTGCCCGGAGGCCGGGCCGGTCGCGGTACCCCATGCGTCGGACGACGGGGCGCCGGTCCAGCCACGCCCGTACATCGCGAGGCCGAGGCCGAGCTGTGCGGGGTCGATCCCCGCGTCCGTGTACGACCGCACCGCGAGGTCGACGCTGAACTGCCGTGCGGCCTCCCGCGGGTCCTCCGGGTCGTGGTACAGGTTGCCCTGGTGCCCGGTCAGGTCCGCGTCCCACGCACCGTGCAGGTCGTAGCCCTGGACGTTGCCGAAGTCGAGGTAGTTGAAGATCTCGGGGTCGTTCCAGCCGCCCGCCGTGATGTCAGCGGGGTTGGCCGGCAGGAACGCGGAGAGCTCGTAGTCCTTGCCCGTCTGAGCGCCGAGCGCGTCGAGCTGCTCGCGGAACTCGGCGAGCAGAAGCTTGAAGTTGCGCTTGTCGTTCACCGGATCGACGTGGTTGCCCTCGGCGCCGTTCGGCGAGCCGGGCCACTCCCAGTCGATGTCGAACCCGTCGAAGACTCCTGCGGCGGCACCTGCGCCGCCGCGGCCGTCGATGACCGGCAGGTTGCCCTTGATGAACATGTTGATGCAGCTCGACACGAGCTTCTCGCGCGAGGCGTCGGTCCTGGCGGCCAGCGAGAAGTTCTTGGACCAGGTCCACCCGCCGATGGACATCATGACCTTGAGGTCGGGGTGCTTGGCCTTGAGCTGCTTGAGCTGGTTGAACGACCCGGCGAGCGGCTGGTCCCAGGAGTCGGCGGTGCCGGAGACCGAGTTGGCCGCCGTGTAGCCCATGCCGTAGTCGGCCCAGGCGTCGCCCGCTCCGTCGGAGCCGTTGGGCCCGGGGCTCTGGGCCTTGTTCGCCTCGAAGCACTCGAGGTTCTGGTGGTGGATGTTCGCGAAGGCGTAGTTGATGTGGGTCAGCTCGTCGGCCACGCCTGAGGTGTCGATCTGCTTGATCTGGTAGCCGCGCCCGTACACACCCCACTGGGCGAAGTAGCCCACGCTGCGGAAGCCGTTGATGGCGGAGGTCCCGGCGGCGGAGGCGGCCTCGCTCTCCGCCGCGTTCGCGTCCCGGAGACCGATGCCGGTCACGGCGGCGGAGGCCGCCACGGCGAGCGCGGCCACCCCCGCGAGGATTCGTCGGCCCGTCCTGCTGATGCCTGACGGCGGTTCGTACGTCGAGTCCATCGTCTTCCCTCTCTGGTCCGGTCGTCTTCGATCCGGTGACGGCGGGTCACCCTAAGTCGCGCTCCGCTAAAAGTAAGGAAACCTGCGTTAATGGGAAATAAGGGAATTCCACACGGTGGGACTACGTAGTGCAACCTCACGAAGTGCACCCACTTGTTACGGGGTGAATCCTTCGCCTCCGAAACAACCTCGTGCGGTATCAGGTACCTCGCCGTCGGAGCGGGGCAGCATGGCAGGTCAGGCGGCGGTTCGCAGCAAAAGTCGTGACCTCGGATTGATGCGGGTGAAACGTTCGGAGGCCATACTTGCGAGCACCGTGAACGAATCCGGGAGGGTGTCGACGATGACCGCGCTGCCGCAGCAAGTCGTATTTCCGCTCCCCCTTGGCGACCGCACAGTGGCACCTCACGTCGCGTGCGAGCTCAGCCGGGTGGTGGGTGACGAACCTGGATGTGTGGACCAGACAGCCCGGATGCTCGACGACGAGCATCTCCTCGGGACGGCGCTGATGCCGGACCCGCTACCTGCCGCGCGTGCGGTCCGTGAGGCCGTCGGCCCGCTCGGCCTCGACGACGACGCACGCCGGGTCCTGCTCGTCGCCGCCGTCGCCGTGGTGGACCGCACCGAGGTGCTGCTCGCCGCGTCCGGCACCGACATCGACACGCTCATGGCCGGACCCGCCGGCCGGCACCTGCACCTGGTGGGCGGCCGGTTCCGGTTCCACCACCCCCGTATCCGCTCGATAGTCCACGAGGACGCCGACCTCGCCACCCGCACCGCCGCCCACGGGGCCCTCGCGGAGGTGCACCGCAGGGCCGACGAACCGCTGATCGCCATGTGGCACACGGCGCTCAGCACGCTCGCGGGCGACCCCCTGCTCGCGGACGGGCTGGTCGAGCTCGCCGAGCAGCATCTCGCGCGCGGCGACGTCCACCGCGCCCACGAGGTGGCCCGCGAGGCCGCCAGCCACGGCACCGACCGGGTGCGGGCACGCGCCTTCGCGGTGGCCGGGCGGGCGGCGCTCTGGGCGGGGCACGTGCACGACGCCGTCGTGCACCTCCGCCGCGCCGCCCATGCCGCGGGCACCGGCTCCCCCGCCGACGGAGCGCCGGACGCCGCACGCCCGCTCGGCATCGCGCTGGCCCTCCTGGACGGCAGGCCCGACGCCGTGGTCCCTGGCGACGCCTGCGGCGCCGACCGTGCGGCGATCGCCGCCGCGCGCAAGACGATGCGCATGCTCGACGGCGCCCCCGGTGAGGCCGCGACCGTCCTCGGCGAGGTCGCGGAGCTGGCTCCCGCGCGCCCGCCCAGCTGGTGGTTCGACGGCCCCTCCGATGCCATGACGCCGCTCGCGGAGGCGCACCTGCGCGTCGCGCAGTCGTACCTCGCGCTGCGCCTCGGCGACATCACCGGCGCGGCGTCCGTGCTCGACGACGCCGTCGAACGCCTGCCCGTCGCCCTCGCCTTCGGCGGGCTCGGGATCGCGCTCGCACGCCGCCTCGACCTGGTCCGGGAGGGGCACCTGAGCCGGCCGACCGCCGCGCTCGAGGCCTCGGTGCCCGGGCAGGTGGCGCCCGTCGTGCGGGCCGCGACGCTGGGCGACCGCGCGCAGACCGCGGTGTTCAACGGCCGCTGGGTCGAGGCGGCGACCCTGCTCGGGCTCGCGGCGGAACGCGGTGGGGACGAGCTGCGCCGGCTCTGGCTGCCCACCCCCGACCCGGTGGAGCTGCTCGTGCTCGCGGGCCAGGACCGGGCTGCCCGGCACTCGCACGAGCGCCTGCGGCTCCACGTCCTGCCGACGGCGGGTCCGGAGTCGGCGGGCGGTTTCTCCGGCGGGCCGACGCGGCGCCGTCGGCTCGACCTGGCGCGGGCAGAGCTTGCCCTCGCGGACGCCTCCGGCGTCAACCGGGCACGTGAGCGGGCCGTCGAGGCGTCACTGCGGGTCGGCTCGACGTTCGAGCGCGGCCTCACCGAGCTGGTCGCTGCCCGTGCGTACGCGCGCCTCGGTCTGCCCGGGGACGCCGCGGCGCACGTGCTCGGCGCCCACGAGCTGTTCGAGGAGTCCGGGGCGAAGGCCTGGGAGCACATCGCCGAACAGGCGCTCAAGACGCCGGGCTTCGTGCCCGCCGGTGGGGGCGAGACGGCGAGCCGGGCGGCGGACGAGTCCGGAGACGAGCCCGCCGCCGGCGTCGGCCAGGCCGCACTCGGTCAGGCCGCCCTCGGCCAGGACGAGCTGTGCGGGCAGTGGGACGGCCTGCTCACCGAACGCGAGCTCGACGTGGCGCGGCTGGTGGTGCAGGGCCGGACGAACCGGCAGGTCGCCGCCAACCTCTACGTGTCGGTCCGCACCGTCGAGGTGCACCTCGGGCGGGTCTTCCGCAAGCTCGGGGTGCGCTCCCGGACGGAGCTGGCGGTGCTGGCACTGCGAGGCTGAGCCGGCTGAGGCAGCACGCGCCCGGTCAGGCCTCGACGAGGATCGTGACCGGGCCGTCGTTGACCAGCTCCACCTGCATGTCGGCGCCGAAGCGTCCGGTCTCGACGGTCAGGCCGCGCTCGCGCAGCGCGGCGACGACGGCGTCCACCAGCGGCTCCGCCACGGGTCCGGGCGCCGCCTGGACCCAGGTCGGGCGGCGCCCCTTGCGGGCGTCACCGTAGAGCGTGAACTGGCTGACGACGAGCACCGGCGCGCCGACGTCGGACACGGACTTCTCGTCGTGCAGGATCCGCAGCTCGGCAATCTTGCGGGCGATCGTCTCGACCTGGGCGGGGCCGTCGTCGTGCGTGACGCCGACCAGTGCCATGACGCCAGGCTTGTCGATGGCGCCGACCACCTCGCCGTCGACCGTCACCGAGGCCCGCGTGACGCGCTGCAGGACCGCCCTCATCGGCGGCCCTCGTACGCGTCGGCGAAGACCGCCCGGACCTCTCCGACCGGCCGGCCGCCGCCGAGCACCGGCACACGGCCCAGCCCGTCGAGGCCACCCGGGTAAACGCCGGGCAGGCCTGCCGCACCCGCTGCGCGGAGGGCGGCGGCGAGGATCGCCGGACGGGCCCGCGCGGAGCCGTCGAGCACCTTGAACGCGATGGCGGAGCCGTCGGGCAGCCCGGCGGCGTAGACACCCTCGGCGCCGTCCTTCGCGACGAGGCCGGGCACCGCCTCCATCGCGAGCGTGGCGTCGCGGCCGGTGCCGCCCACCATGTCGGGGTGCGCGGAGAGCGCACGGCCGACGCGTGCCTCGTGGGAGAGGACGTCGACGGTGGGCGCGGCGCCCAGGGTCGAGAACGCGCGGGCCAGCCCGAGCAGCGTCGTCGAGAACAGGGGTGCGCCGCAGCCGTCGACGGTGGTGTGCATGATCACCTCGGCGTCGCCGGTCAGCTCGAGGATGGTCGCGCGGATCGCCCGCTGCAGCGGATGCTCCGGCGACAGGTAGGTCTCGATGTCCCAGCCCTGCGCGAGGCAGGTGACGAGCATCGCGGCGTGCTTGCCCGAACAGTTCTGCGCGAGCGACGCCGGACCCGGGCCGCCGCCCAGCGGTGCCAGGTGCCACTCGAGCGCGGCCGGCGGGTAGAGCGGCAGGTCAGGCGTGTTCTGCAGCGCGCCGGTGCCGAGGCCCCTCGACGCGAGGATCTGCAGCACGCCCTCCAGGTGGAACTGCTCGCCGTTGTGGCTGGCCGCGGCCAGCGCGAGCAGGCGGTCCGGCAGCTCCAGGCCGGCGCGCAGCATCGCGACGAGCTGCAGCGGCTTGAGCGACGACCGCGCCCAGATCTGCGTGGTCGGGTTGCCCACCTGGATCACCGGCCGGCCGGCCGGGTCGAGCACCACGAGGTGCCCGAGGTGCACCGACTCGACAAGATCGCCGCGGATCACCTCGGCCAGCGGCGCCGCGTCGTCGAACACACTGCCCGACGACGTCCGGCCGGTCCGGGTCATCGGCGACCCCACTCGTCCGGTCTCCATCGGCGCGGTCACCAGCCGCCCTGCGGACCACGGGGCCGGTTGCGCGCGCTGTACGGCAGCAGGCGGGGACGCAGGCTCACCCAGTAGATGATCGCCGGCGCCACCGCGATGATGTTGAGGAAGGAGCCGAACATGAACCCGCCCTGGAGCCAGCCCTGCGGCAGCCCGAGAAAACCGAGTGCGGCGGCGACACCGAGGATCGCCAGCCAGCCGACCTTGGGCAACCGCCCTTCGGCCCGGAAGCCCTTGTCCGGTCGGCGTGCGGCGTCGATCAGCGCGACGACCTGCACGACAAAGACCACCAGCGCGAGTGCGGCCATGACGAACCACTGCAAGAATCCCACGCCGCGAGCCTACGGCACCGGGTCCGGCTACAGCTCCGGCAGCGCGTCGCGGGCCTCGCCCGGGGAGGCGCCCGCGGCCTCCAGCGTGTCGACGACGGGTGAGCGCAACAGCATCACCAGGGACTGCACCTGCCAGTCGCCCTCACCGACGGTCCGCGGGTCGACCCGCGCCGCGACGGCGGTCAGGGCGTCGCGTCCACGCCTGCCGTCACCACCGGAGCCGACGTCGGACGCGAGCTGCCGCACGCCGGCCGCGAAGCCCTCGACGAGCTCCGCGACGGGCTCGACGTCGTGGTCGGCCTGGATGACGGGTAGCACGCGGCGGGCCAGGACCCGCACCGAGCGCATGGTCCGGTCCAGGAGCACCGCCTGCTCCTCCAGCCGGGCGAGCTCCGCGCGATACATCCGCCCCACGGAGATCCGCGCCAGCTCACGCGCCCCGCGCGCGGCCTCCTGCCACTCGGCGAGCACCGGCTCGGACGCCCGGCCGCGCACGAGGGCGGCCTGGACGTCGTCGACGTCGCGCGAGCGCAGGCCACGGGCGAGCGTCTCCAGGGTCTGGGCAAGCTCGGTCACCGCCTGCTCGGCGAGGGCCCGCGGACGGCGCCGGGTGTCGCCGGGCGTGAGCAGCGCGACGAGGAGGGCGATGGCACCGCCGACCAGGGCGTCCGTCCAGCGCCCGAGCGGCCCGCCGGAGACCGACGGCAGGCCCACCACGATGATCGCCTGCACCCCGGCCTGCGTGACGAGGAGGGCGCCGCGGTCGATGAACCGGGCGGCGATCGCGGAGATGAACAGCACCAGGGAGAGCTGCCACCAGCCGGACCCGATGAGGTGCACGATCAGGTCGCCCATGGCGACGCCGACCGCCACGCCCACGGCCATCTCGGACACCCGGCGGACGTCCCGCTGCGCGGAGAAGCCGAGGAGGACCCACGCCGCGACGGGCGCGAAGAAGGGCTGCTCGTGCCCCAGCAGGTACCGCGCGACCAGGTAGGCGGCACCGGCGGCGAGCGAGGCCTGGGCGATCGGGATCAGGCCCGCCCGCGCGCGTGTCCAGCCCTGCCGCAGCCTGGTGCGCAGCATGAGCGTGCGCATGGCCTTGCGCCACATCTCGTCGGCCGAGCCGGACAATGAGCTCACTCGGGCTAGATGAGGCTGCCCGGACCGCGCAGGCCACGGGTCAGCGGACCGTGCGACTCCGGTCGGTCGACCGAGACGCCGTCACCCGGGACCACTACCTCCTGGGCGGCCGACACCTCCAGGATCTGGCCGGAGACCTCCCCCGCCACCATGAGCTCGGCCTCCTCGGGCACGTTGCGCTTGAGCACGGCGAGGCCGATGGGTCCCAGCTCGTGGTGCCGGGCCATCGAGGTGAGCGTGCCCACCACCTTGCCTGCTCCGCCGTCCGACGCCGAGAGGCGCACCTCCGCGCCGGGCTCGGGGAGCAGGTGCTGGGAGCCGTCGAGGTGCAGCATGACCAGCCGGCGCGGCGGCCGGCCGAGGTTGTGCACGCGGGCGACGGTCTCCTGGCCGCGGTAGCAGCCCTTGTTGATGTGGACGGCGGTCCGCAGCCAGTCCAGCTCGTGCGGGATGGTGCGGGCGTCGACGTCGCGCGCGTACCGCGGGCGCCATGCCTCGACCCGGAGGGCCTCTGTGGCCCAGGTGCCCGCGAGCGGCCAGCCTGCCGCCTCACGTGCCGCGACCTCGGCGTCGAGGTCCGCACGCGGCACCAGCACGAGCCGCCACGGGCGGGTCGCACCGGGGTGCTCGGACTCGGGCGGGCCGTAGCGCGTGCCGCCGGGCAGGACGTTCGGCCAGGCATCGTGCCAGGTGACCGGCTCGCCCTCGACGCCCTCCGCGGCGACGGGCTCGCCGATCGCCGCCCACTCGTCGGTGACGTCGGCGACCTCGACACGGAGCGTGAACCGCATCCGGTCGAGCCAGCCGGCCAGGCTGGGCGCCGACTCGCGCTCGGTGATCAGCCACGTGGCCTCACCGTCGTCGACGACGCCCGCCGCGTGCTCGATGTGGCCCTGCGGCGAGAGGACGAGCAGCTCCGTGCTGGTCCGGGGCGCCAGGCCCTCCAGCTGCTGCGAGGTGATCGAGTGCAGCCACTTCAACCGGTCCGGGCCGGCGACCCGGACGATCCCGAGGTGCGACTGGTCGACCACCGCCCCGCCGCGCGACAGTGCGCGCTGCTCGGCCGTCGGGTCGCCGTAGTGCCAGGCGATCCCGGCGTCGGGACCGGATGCGGCGACCGCGCCGTGGCGGCTCAACAGGGGGCTCTCGTAATCCATGCTCACCTCAGGTGCAGCGTTGTGGGCGGACGAGGCATTCCCCGTCTGCGTTGTCACTGCCGGTTGTCACAGCCGGTTGTCACAGCCGGTTGTCACTGCCGGTCCAGCTCCGCCGACGCGTACGAGCGCATCGGCTCACCGAACGCGGCGAGCTCCTCCACCCAGAGCAGGCGACCCTGCACCAGGCCGTACAGCCGCTTCGACGCACGCACCTCGGACGCCGTCGACGTCCGCGCGATGGCGTCCGAAGCCAGGTCGATCCGCCCGTTGCCCGCGGCGCCGACGTAGACCGTGATGCGCCCGGAGGCGTCGGCGACGAGCACCTCGAGCGCGTGCTTGTCCTCCTCGAGCCCGTCGGGGCGGTCGGTGGACACGCGCCAGTAGCCGGTCTCGGTGGACCAGACGGTGCCTGCCGGGTCCGGCACGGGGGCCGGCCACTCGCCGTCGTCGGGCAGCTTGTCCGGGACCGTCTCGTCCAGCACCCGCAGCGTGGACTCGAACCGCACGTACGGGCCGCCGTCGTGGTCGAAGACCAGGTCCTGCACGAACGTCTTCTTGCCGATGCTCGGGTACTCGATCACGCCCTCGCCGCGCCACCGGCCCACCAGCCAGGCCAGCGGGTACACGTCGGGCGAGAGGCCGTCAGGGAAGGTGAACGTCATCAGCGCTGACCGGTGTACAGCTTGTAGACGACGTAGCCGGCGAACCAGGTGACCGCGACGGCGACGGCGACGATGAGGCCGGTGAAGATGAGCTCAAGGGCATGGATCGACATGCCGTCGATCCTAACGGTCGACCGCTTACAGTCAGCGGCATGCGCCAGCTCGTGATCAAGACCACTGCAGGCCTGGACCGGCCCGAGGCCACCAACCAGGCATTCACCGTCGCGGCCGCAGCCGTGGCGTCCGGGGCCGAGGTGAGCCTCTGGCTCACCGGGGAGTCGGCGTGGTTCGCGCTGCCCGGCCGAGCGTCCGACCTCACGCTCGAGCATGCGACGCCGCTGTCCGACCTGTTGGAGGCCGTCCTGGCCGCGGGAACCGTCACGCTCTGCACCCAGTGCGCCGCGCGCCGGGACATCACCGAGGCGGACGTCCTGCCCGGCGTCCGGATCGCGGGCGCGGCCCTCTTCACGGAGGAGATCCTGCGCGACGGAGCCCAGGCGCTCGTCTACTGAGCGGCCTGGGCTCCAGCTCAGGCGCGGACCAGGCCCGCCCGACGCATCAGCAGGTACATCTCGCACCCGAGGCACAGGCCGACGACGGCGTTGAGCGCCGCCGCGACGAACGCCACCGCTGCGGCGATCGGCACAGCCGGAAGCACGCCGAAGAACCCGAGGATCACGCCGACCGCGGTGACGAAGAGGCCGACACCCTGCGCGAAGCGCGGCGGACGCCGGTCCTCCATCTCGGCGGGCGGGCCCAGCCGCGGCCGGACGAACTTCTTGAACAGCATGCCCTGCCACGAGCCCTCGGCTCCGCGCAGCGTGCCGAGCAGGAAGCTCAGCATGATGAACGTCAGCAGCCACAGGCCGGCGGTGGTCGCGCCGAGCAGTACCACGGCTGCCAGCAGCACCGCCGTGATGCTTGCCCCTACGCGCGGTCCGCGCGGGTCGATCCCCTTGTTCACGCTCATGACTGCCCTTCCCCGTCCGCTTCGGCCGCCGCAGTGGGGACCCGGTTGAGTGCCTGACGTGCCTGCGTGTCGGAGACTACGCCGCTCATGCGGGCTACCTCGCGACCGCCGCCGTCGACCACGAGCACGGTGGGCGTGCGGAGCACACCCAGGCTGCGCACGAGGTCGAGGTGGTCGTCCACGAGCAGCTCGCGGTGCCCGACGCCGGAGCTCGATCCGGTGAGCCCTCCGAGCACCCGTGAGGTGGACCGGCACGCGGCACACACCTCGGCGGAGAACTGCACGAACGTCACCCGGTCCGCGAGCGCGACCCCGGCCGACGCCCAGTCGATGCCGGCCGGCGCCTGCCGGGGCGCGCGCACGGCACCCTGACGTGCCGACCACCACACTCCGAGAGCTGCGGTACCCAGCACGAGCACGACCAGCGCGACCACTTGTCCCAACAACATTTAACCCACGATGCCGTGTGTTGCTCGTCCAGACAAGTCCTCACCTGCAATGACGCCTGTCACATTGCGCTCCTGCTCGCTTCTCGCAGGTTCGCGCGCGTGATTTCCTTGGCACCGCCCCCGCCCGCAGCAGTATTTCTCGTGCCGAAACGCCTACCAAGACCCTGTCGCCCCGGTGGTAACGTGCATGTATCCGCATATATGGGAGAATTTGCTAAGATGGAAGTTTTGCCAACCCGTACCTGGAACGGAATCACCATCCCGGCGGCTGGGAACTACGCGCTCGACCAGAACCACAAGCGGCTCGGCTTTCTCGCCATGCACATGATGGTCAGCCCCGTCCGCGGGGAGTTCGCCGAGGGCGAGGCGACGGTGGTCGTCGCAGACGACCCGCTGCTGTCCCAGGTCAGCTGCACGATCCAGGCGGCGTCCATCGGCACCCACGTGCCCGACCGCGACGCGCACCTGTCCGGCCCTGACTTCCTGGACGTCGAGAACCACCCCACCATCGAGTTCCGCAGCACCGGCTTCCGGATGCGGACGCAGGTGGACCCGATCTTCTCGTGGGCACGGCTCAAGGCGGGCACCGCGGGACGCCGTCCGCACGACCCGGACCAGCCCGACGGCTCCTTCACGAAGTTCGTCATGGACGGCCTGCTCACGGTCCGTGGCGTCACGCGCCCGGTCTCGCTCGAGTGCGAGTTCGGCGGCGTGGGGCACGACCCCTACGGCCAGGACATCTTCGGGTTCCACGGCAGCTGCGACATCGACCGCGAGGAGTGGGGCCTGCTCTGGAACGTCGCGCTCGAGGCCGGCGGCGTCCTGGTCGCCAAGAAGGTCCGCATCGAGATCGCCGGCGAGATGATCCGCCAGTCCTGATCCGTTGGTCCTGATCCGTCAGTCCTAGAGGATCACCATCCGGCCCACGACGAACACGAAGACGCCGCAGACCGCCACGGGTAGCGCGGCCGCCGTGAGCCCGGCGAGCCGCGCGCCGCGGGCGGGCAGCCGTTCGAGCAGCAGGTGCAGCGCACCGACCACGACACCGGCGACGAGCCCGCACCACAGGCCGCTCACGGTGTCGATGTCCGGCAGCAGCGTCGCCGCGGCCCCGCCCACCAGCACTGCGGCGACTGCGGAGATGCCGAGCGCCACCCAGCCGCGGACCGGCAGGGCCGCGACCGCAGCCGCGACCGCCAGGGCGACCGCGCTCGTCACCACGAGCGTGGCGCCGGCGTCGGACCGTGCGGCGGCGATCCAGCCGGAGGTCGCGATGGCGGCGACGACACCCGCGACCGTGCCCGATACCGACTCGGTCAGCTGCGGGCGCCCGTCGCGGCGCAGCATCTGCGCGATGAACGAGAGCACGACCGCACCGGCCAGGACCGTCGGCAGGTGTCGCAGCACCGGCTCGCCCTGGGTGAAATATGTGGCGGCGGCCCCGCCGGCGCCACAGAGCGCCACGACCAACCGGGTGCTCCCCGCCGCGGGCAGCCGCAGCAGGGACGGCCAGCCCAGCGCGACGAGAACCACCAGGACCACCACCGCCGCCACGAGGGGCAGCGGCCGGGGCTGGACGTAGGACGCAGCGGCGACGAGGGCTGCGAGCGCAGCGGTCGTCACGGCGCGGGTGGAGACGGACACGGCACCGAGTTTTCCAGAGTCTGTCCGAGTTCCTTCAATCTGGGTCCGAGAGGGTCTCCGAAAGAGTCTCTGGACGGGTCTCCGAACAAGCCGCCGAACCGCCTGATCAAAGGCCTGTGAGAGCCGGGCAACGCGCGTGCCATGTGAGTGTCACGGGTCCTGAGCAGCATGGTGGTGTCCAGGAAAAGGGCGTGTAACATGCACGCAACAAGCAACAGGGCAGACTTCCGCAGAGCCAGTTGGACGCGACGGGACGTCTCGCTACAGCGAGACCCGAGCCAGGGACGGTTGCAAGACGCCGGTTCCGAGAGGAGGTGCGTCAATGGCAGAGCTGTTGATCCTCACACCCGCCACCGGTGGGTCTGCCGAGGTACTGCCCGCACTAGGACTGCTTTCCCATCGGGTCCGGGTGCTTCCGATGGAGCCTTCCGCGCTCGTCGACGCCCCGGATGCGGACGTCGTCCTGCTGGATGCCCGCCGTGACCTGGTCGCCGCCCGCACCACCTGCCGGCTGTTGCACGCGACGGGCCTGACCGTGCCGCTCGTGCTGATCCTCACCGAGGGCGGCCTGACGGTGGTGACCCACGAGTGGGGCGCCAACGACCTGCTGCTGGAGACCGCCTCGCCCGCCGAGGTCGAGGCCCGCCTGCGCCTGGTGATCGAGCGTTCGGCGCGCGGCCCCGCGGAGGAGTCGCAGCAGGAGATCTCCGCGGGCGAGCTCGCCATCGACGCCGGCGGGTACACCGCCAGGCTTCGCGGTCGCCCGATCGACCTGACCTACAAGGAGTTCGAGCTCCTCAAGTACCTCGTGCAGCATCCGGGGCGCGTGTTCACGCGTGCGCAGCTGCTGCAGGAGGTCTGGGGCTACGACTACTACGGGGGCACTCGCACCGTCGACGTCCACGTGCGGCGGCTCCGGGCCAAGCTCGGGCCAGAGCACGAGCAGCTCATCGGCACGGTGCGCAACGTCGGCTACCGGTTCGACCCGCCGAAGGAACGGCCGACCGAGGAGCTCCCAGCTCCGCCCCCCACCGCGGCGCTCCCGCCCGCGGCGGACGCCACGGCGGCCGGAACGGACGACCCCAACACGGGGCCGGCCGGGCGACAGGTCGCACAGACCGGCCACTGAACCGGTGGCCGGTAGCCGGGCGCGCGCGGCACCGACCGCGTAGGTTCGTACCTGTGACCGCACTCTCGGCCCGGCCGGCCGTCCGCACGGCAGCCACCAGCGACTACACGTGCGCCCTGGTCGAGGGTCCATGGCAGCACGAGTTCGTCTCGTCAGGCGGCTCACGCTTCCACGTGGCGGTCGCCGGGACCGAGAGCCGTTCGGCGCCGCTGGTCGTCCTCCTGCACGGCTACCCCGAGTTCTGGTGGGCGTGGCGCGCACAGATCCCTGCGCTGGCCGACGCCGGCTACCGCGTGGCGGCGATGGACGTGCGCGGTGTGGGCGGGTCGGACAAGCCGCCGTCGGGCTACGGGGTACCCGCGCGGGCGGCGGACGTCGCGGGCGTCGTCCGCTCCCTCGGGCGCGAGCGCGCCGTGGTGGTGGGGCACGGCACGGGCGGCACGCTCGCCTGGGCGATGGGTGCCCTGCACCCCGGCACGACGACGGCGGTCGCCGTGCTCGCCAGCCCGCATCCGGCCCGGGTGCGCCTGCGCAGCCGGGCCGCTTTCACCACGGCGGCCCTGCGCGAGATCGCGTACCTCCAGGTCCCGACCCTGCCTGAGCGGGCACTGGCCCAGGGCGACCTCGTGGAGCGCACCCTCGCGCTGGGCGCGGCCGCCCCGCTGCCCGACGACGTGGTCGACCTGTACAAGGCGGTCATGCGGATCCCGTTCGCCGCGCACTCGGCCGCGGAGGCGCTGCGCTGGGCCGTGCGGTCCACGCCACGGATGGACGGCCGCCGGTTCGGTACCGCGCTGCGCCGTCCGCTCGGTGTACCCACGCTGCAGCTGCAGGGCGGCCGCGACGGCATCGTCCGGCCCGAGCGCGCCGACCTCGACGCCATAGCCCTGGCGCCGGACCTGCACTACGAGCTGATCCCGGGCGCCGGCCACTTCCTGCCCGAGGAAGCCCCGGACGAGGTCAACCAGATCCTGCTGAGCTGGCTCGCCCGGGTGAGTCCCCCGCCGAGGTAGCGCTGCTCGGGACAGCACTACTTGAGGGGCAGGCCCGCCGACTCCGAGCGCTCCGGCGCCGGACGCACCAGCTTCGCCGCCTTGTCGGGGTCCGTCTCGCCCGCTCCGTAGGAGGGGCACAGGTCGGCGATGCTGCACGCCCCGCACGCCGGGTTGCGCGCTATGCACACCCGTCGTCCGTGCCAGACGAGGTGGTGGCTGAGCTTGGTCCAGTCCTTCCTGGGGAACAGCTCCCCCACCTCGGTCTCGACCTTGACCGGATCCTCCTCCGTGGTGAAGCCGAGCCGCCGCGCCACGCGCCCGAAATGGGTGTCGACGGTGATACCCGGGACGCCGAAGGCGTTGCCGAGCACCACGTTCGCCGTCTTCCGCCCGACGCCCGGGAGCGTGACCAGGTCCTTCAGCCGGCCAGGGACCTCGCCGTCGAACCGCTCGACCAGCGCCTGACCCAGGCCGATCACCGCCCGCGCCTTGGCCCGGAAGAAGCCGAGGGGCCGCAGGATGTCCTCGAGCTCGTCCGGGTCCGCCTCGGCGTACGCCTGGGCGTCCGGGTACATCACGAAGAGCTCCGGCGTGGTCTGGTTGACCCGGACGTCGGTGGTCTGGGCGCTGAGCACCGTCGCGATCAGCAGCTCCAGCGGCGTCGTGAAGTCCAGCTCCGCCCGGGCATCGGGATAGGTCTCCGCGAGCAGGCGATTGACACGCCGCGCTCTGCGCACGAGCGCCAGCCTGCTCTCTGCCGTGCCTTTCGCTGCGTTATCGGGTTCACGTTCCCTGACTGTGGTCACATCGGCCAGACTAACGATCCCCACTGACATTCGGCCCCTGAGCTCGGCCGCCCGGTTTGGCGCCATGTACCTAGGACGCGGAGTATGAGAAGGTCGAGCACGCATATCTGAGGACCCCACGACGGTCCACGTGAATCGAGGAAGAATCACCATGCCGTACACGCACCACCTCCGCGTCTACCCGTCTGCCGAGCCGCTCAAGCGCACCGACCAGCTCGCGTGGAAGCTCGCGGAGCTCGCCACCGACGCCGTCGAGCCCACCGCTGAGGTCACCGACATGGTGATCAACCGGGTGATCGACAACGCCGCCGTCGCGGCCGCCAGCCTGACCCGCGGGCCCGCCGTCGCCGCCCGCTCGCAGGCCCAGGCGCACCCCTACCGCCCCGGGTCCACCGTGTTCGGCCTCGCACCCGAGGCGACCAGCAGCCCCGAGTGGGCGGCATGGGCCAACGGCGTCGCAGTGCGCGAGCTCGACTTCCACGACACGTTCCTCGCGGCCGAGTACTCCCACCCGGGCGACAACATCCCGCCCATCCTCGCGGTGGCCCAGCACGCGGGCTGCACCGGCAAGGACCTGGTGCGGGGCATCGTGACCGGCTACGAGATCCAGGTGGACCTGGTCCGCACGATCAGCCTGCACAAGCACAAGATCGACCACGTGGCGCACCTCGGACCGTCGGCGGCGGCAGGCATCGGCACCCTGCTCGGCCTGGACACCGAGACCGTGTTCCAGGCGATCGGCCAGGCACTGCACACCACCACGGCCACGCGGCAGAGCCGCAAGGGCCAGATCTCCACGTGGAAGGCGCACGCCCCGGCCTTCGCGGGCAAGCTCGCGATCGAGGCGGTGGACCGCGCGCTGCGGGGCCAGACCTCCCCCGAGCCCATCTACGAGGGTGAGGACGGCGTCGTCGCCTGGCTCCTCGACGGGCCCGACGCCGCCTACGACGTCGTGCTGCCGGAGGCCGGCGAGCCACGGACCGGCATCCTCGACACGTACACCAAGGAGCACTCCGCGGAGTACCAGGCGCAGGCCATCATCGACATGGCCCGCGCGCTCGGCAACGAGCGGCCGGAGCTGCGGGACCCCAGGAACATCCAGGGCATCGTGCTGCACACCAGCCACCACACGCACTACGTGATCGGCTCGGGCGCCAACGACCCGCAGAAGTACGACCCGACGGCGTCCCGCGAGACGCTCGACCACTCGGTCCCGTACATCTTCGCCGTCGCGCTGCAGGACGGCGGCTGGCACCACGTCGACTCCTACGCCCCCGAGCGCGCGCAGCGGCCCGACACGGTCGAGCTGTGGCGCAAGGTCACCACCGCCGAGGACCCGGAGTGGACCCGCCGCTACCACTCGACAGACCCTGCCGAGAAGGCATTCGGCGGCCGCGTGGAGATCATGCTCGCCTCGGGCGAGGTCGTGACGCGGGAGATCGCCGTCGCCGACGCCCACCCGCTGGGTGCGCGCCCGTTCGCCCGCGCGAACTACGTCGGCAAGTTCCGCACGCTCGCCGCCGGCATCCTGACGGACGCGGAGATCGAGCGGTTCCTCGGCCTTGCCGAGCGCCTGCCCGAGCTGACGCCCGCCGAGGTCCGTGAGCTCACGATCGTCGCGGCGCCCGGCGTGCTGGACGCGGTCAGGTCCCCCACGGGTCTCTTCGAGCTGGGGCAGGCCTGATGCTCTACTCCCACCTCACTCCTGCGGCCAAGCGCCGCGCCTTCCGCGAGGCCCTCGCCGGGCCGGACATCCTTCGCCTCCCGGGTGCGTTCAACCCGCTCAGCGCCAAGCTGATCCAGGACAAGGGGTTCGACGGCGTCTACGTCTCCGGCGCCGTGCTGTCGGCCGACCTCGGCCTGCCGGACATCGGCCTGACCACGCTGACCGAGGTGGCCGGCCGGTCCGGCCAGATCGCCCGGGTCACCGACCTGCCGGTGCTGGCCGACGCCGACACCGGCTTCGGCGAACCCATGAACGTCGCCCGCACGGTCCAGACCATGGAGGACGCCGGCGTGGCCGGCATCCACATCGAGGACCAGGTCAACCCCAAGCGGTGCGGCCACCTGGACGGCAAGGAGGTCGTCGGGCTCGACGACGCCGTCCGGCGCATCCGGGCCGCCGTCGACGGCCGCCGCGACCCCGACTTCCTCATCATGGCGCGCACCGACGTGCGCGGCACGGAGCCGGGCGAGCGCGGGCTCAGGCTCGCGATCGACCGCGCCAAGTCGCTCGTCGACGCCGGGGCCGACGCGATCTTCCCCGAGGCGATGAAGGACCTCGCGGAGTTCGAGGCCGTCGCCGCGGCGCTCGACGTCCCGGTGCTCGCCAACATGACCGAGTTCGGCAAGTCCGAGCTCTTCACGGCCAAGCAGCTGCACGACGCCGGGGCGCGGCTCGTGATCTACCCCGTCACCCTGCTGCGGATAGCGATGGGTGCCGCGGAGCGCGCGCTGGAGGAGATCTCGGCGTCCGGCACCCAGGACGCCCTGGTGCCACAGATGCAGACCCGCGCGCGGCTGTACGAGCTCACCGACTACGCGGCGTACAACCACTTCGACAGCAACGTCTTCACCTACAAGCCCTGACCTAGTCTCGACACGAAGGAGTGCTCATGACCGAGACCACGGAGATCCGTAAGGGTCTGGCCGGCGTCGTCGCCGACACGTCGGCGATCTCGAAGGTCAATCCCGAGACCAACTCGCTGCTGTACCGGGGCTATCCGGTGCAGGAGCTGGCCGCGAGGAAGAGCTTCGAGGAGGTCGCCTACCTGCTGTGGCACGGCGAGCTCCCGACGCCGGCCCAGCTGGCCGAGCAGACGGCGACCGAACGGGTGCACCGCGAGCTGCCGGACAACGTCCGCGACGCCATCCTCGAGCTGCCCACCGACTGCCACCCCATGGACGTGTGCCGCACCGCGGTCTCGATCCTGGGCGCCCACGACCCGGCGGCCGAGGACTCGTCCGTCGAGGCCGAGCTCGCCAAGTCCGTCCGCCTGTGGGCGGTCCTGCCCGCCGTCGTCGCGCTGGACCAGCGCCGGCGGCACGGCCAGGAGCTCGTGCACCCGCGCGAGGACCTCGGCTACTCGGCGAACTTCCTGTGGATGGCGTTCGGCAAGGAGGCAGAGCCCGCCGTCGTGCAGGCGTTCGAGGCCTCGATGGTGCTGTACGCGGAGCACTCGTTCAACGCCTCCACGTTCACCGCGCGCGTCATCACCTCGACGCTCGCCGACCTGCACTCGGCCGTCACCGGGGCCATCGGCGCCCTCAAGGGACCGCTCCACGGCGGGGCCAACGAGGCGGTGCAGGCGACCTTCGAGGAGATCGGCACCGCCGACCGGGCCGAGGCATGGCTCGAGGACGCCCTGGCGAACAAGAAGAAGATCATGGGGTTCGGCCACCGGGTCTACAAGAACGGTGACTCGCGCGTGCCGACCATGCGTGCGGTGCTCGGCGACCTGGCCGAGCACTACGGCGACACGGCGGTGCTCGACCTGTACGACACCCTCGAGAACGCCATGGGCAGCCGGAAGAACATCAAGCCGAACCTGGACTACCCGGCAGGCCCGGCGTACCACCTGATGGGCTTCGACACGAACATCTTCACGCCGCTGTTCGTGGCCTCGCGGATCACGGGCTGGACCGCGCACATCATGGAGCAGCGCGCGGCCAACGCACTGATCCGACCGGTGTGCGAGTACGTGGGCCCGGAACAGCGCGACGTTCCCTGAGAGGTGTCTGGGACGCCCGTTCCAAACTCCCAGGTGAAACCCCCTAGGATTTATGGACGGGCGTCCTACTTCGCGCCGAGCAAAGCCGACATCCCGCATCTGGCGGACGATCACGTCGGGCTGCACGCCACGCGGACGCCGCGAGAAACCCGATGACCCGGCAATCTCGTGACATTGAGGCAGACTGAGAGGTGGAAAAGACTGATGGACGAAAGTCCCCGACACGTGAGGACACCACTGGTGGACGACGAAGTCGTACTCTCTGCCCCCCTCTTCGCGGACATGGAAGGCGAGGAGACGCGCGCGCTCTTCGAGTCCATGGTGCCCGTGGAGCTGGTCCGGGGTGACGTGCTCTTCCGCGAGGGCGAACCGGGTGACCGGCTCTATGTCATCGCGCAGGGCAAGATCAAGCTGGGTCGCCGGTCGAGTGACGGCCGCGAGAACCTGCTGTCGATCCTCGGCCCTGGCGAGATGTTCGGGGAGCTCTCCCTGTTCGACCCGGGCCCCCGCACCGCCTCCGCCTCCTCCGTGTCGGACTCCGTGGTCTACGAGCTGCGCCACGAGTCACTCGTGCGCTGGATCGCCGACCACCCGGGTGTCGCCACTCAGCTGCTCGGCGCGCTGGCGCGCCGTCTGCGCCGCACCAACGAGACCCTCGCGGACCTCGTCTTCTCCGATGTGCCCGGCCGCGTGGCCAAGGCGCTGCTGGACCTCTCGACCCGCTTCGGCGAGCCGAACGACGACGGTATCCGTGTCGCGCACGACCTCACCCAGGAGGAACTGGCGCAGCTCGTCGGCGCCTCGCGCGAGACCGTGAACAAGGCCCTCGCCGACTTCGCGACCCGCGGCTGGGTCCGCCGTGAGGGCCGGGCGGTGGTCCTGCTGGACCTCGACAGGCTGGAGCGCAGGGCGCGCTGAGCCAGCGTCATGGGAGAAACGTCCTAGTACCAGGTGGTCGGTGCCTCACGGGTACCGGCCACCTGGCCTATCGGGGAAATCCCACGAATGGAAACACAAGGCCGACGATCAGGGCTGCGCACGCCCACAACCACAACGGCCGAGATCTCCTCCGGGCAGCAACCCCTACCAACACGGGAACCGCAATCAGCGCCATGGAGGCCAGGAAGTACCTGAGAGCACCCCCTGGATCGGGTTCAGTGCATTCGAGGAAACAACCGCCGGCTGACGCAAAGCCGAATATGATCGTCAACCCCAGGGGGATCGCCACGACCATCCCCGCCCCGATGACGAACGGAGCGGTCTGCGCCGGTTCACGGGGCTGTGTCACTACTCAGTTCCGATCAGCCCAGGAAACTCTGACACTTGCGGTGCAACCTGGCCGTTGAGTATGCAAGCGTCGCTTCCTTCCTCTATGCCACGAAGGAGCATGCAGGAGATTGCATCGGCGTACGCGACCGTCCCTAGGTCGTTCGGATGGACGCTAGCCATGCTCACGAAACTACCTGACAGCAGGCTAAAGACTGCGTCCCCGTCACCCTGGCGCTCCGAGAGCGGCACCAGTCCGTTGATCCACTGCTCTGCAACAGGAGTGGCGCACGCGTCGTGGCCTGAGAAGTACTCCTCGACCAACGCCACGTGCACGTCGACCCCGAGCTGCGCGTGCATCACGGCCACGGACTCCCGGAGCTTCTCCCGATGAAAGAGCTGCACGCCGGTGATCTCGGCGGCTTCACGATACCCAATACCCAGGCTCGCCGCACAGGCGTTTATCTCCGGCGATCGCGGACTAAACAGGATTGGGTAGGTCGCGATGACAATGGTGGCGTTCGGAGCTCGGTTCTTGATGTCGAGGATCACCTCCTCGGTGCGTGGAATAGTATGCGTCTCGATGAATTGTCTTGCATTCACCAGAGGCGCCTCCCCGGCGCACGATGGCTGCTGTTCGTAGAGACACGCCCGTACGATTCCCGTGAACAGGCCGCCATCATTTCCACCGATATTTAGCAACACAAAGTCGGTATCGGAGTTGAGTACACCAGACTGGGACTGTCTCACCTCACCATATTGCGGCCAGCCTCGGCTCTCGCCGACTGGTGAGAACCAGTCGACGTTGGGCTCAAGGCTCCAGGGAGCATCAGCAAGATCCACCGTTCGAGCGCCCGAGCATGCAACAGAAGCGAGCTCGAGCTCACCGCTCCACGAGTCGATCGCTGCTCCCGAGCGCTCGAACGAGACACCCGGAATCGCGAGCTTCCTCGACCATGCGTCCGGGCTTCGCCTGCACGAGTTGCGCCATGGGCTCACGCGCTCGACACCGCCGACCATGTACCCGTCGAGGTCGGCACCGATGTTGTTTTCGGGGTAGTACCCAGCAGCACCAGTGGCTGCCGCGAATCCCGTGCCTTCGCCAGCAGTGAAGGAGTCGCCGAGAACGGCGACCTTCACAGGCTCTTGGCTGAGCGGCTGGAACGCCACCGCATCCCAGGCAACATCTTGTGTGCCGTCGCCGTCACTCGTCACATTGCTCAACGTGACGCTCGGGGTACCGGAGACTCGGTACGAGCCGAGCGACACCCAGTTGTTGGCCATGCGCCTCTGGTTGATGTATCGGTGCCGGTCCGCAGTGCCGTCTCCGTTGAGATCAATGTTGTAGCGGGCTTGCTGAGTGTGGGCTCCGTGGTCGGGTAGATGAACTGCGATGCGCATCCAGCCGTTGTGAGACCGACCGAGTCTCCAGGTCCCTGCAGCGCGGAGCTGATCTCCGCTCCCGCCCGCCTCGCCGGTTCGGGTATGGCTGAAGAAGAAGTGTCCTTGCCACCCGGCACCAATCTGGTGGACGTCTCTCTTGGGCGGGAAGGTTCCGTTGGCGGCCTGAGCGAACCGCCATGTGAAGGTCCCTCCACTGGACGCGCGCGCGCATTTCTTCACCGACGGGATGCCGTGGGGCACGTCATCCACGATCCATGAGTTCGGTGGAGCACTGTTCGTCGTGGACGAGGCCGTCACGGAACAGTTGGGCGCATACGACCGCTGGTTTTCTTCCTCGTCATAGGAGGTGCTGTGAGGATTGGTCTGAGTACCGGCGGTGTAGGGGTCCTCGTCGCCGCTCCAGACTCCAGGGAACCGAATGGCGCCCTGCCCGCATGTCCCTGCGGTCTGCGGGGTGGGTTCGCAGCCTTCCTTCCATTCAGCTGGTTCGTGATACCAGCAGCGGAAGTCGTGCACGGAACCGCCAGGCGCCGTGCTGCGGCACGGTCCAGGCACCTCGGGCTCACCAGGGGGTGTGTAGATGTCACCTATAAGATTCTCATCGCACCGGTTCGTGTCATCGCAGAACAGACCTAGCGGCGGCTTCGGACTCATGGAGTAGTTCCAGCGTGGCGGATTCAGATCGGCGTCCCACTTGCCCTCCTTCCACTCGTTCAAAGTCCATAGTGCGGCTCGGAAGCCCACCGCTGTGCTCCCGACGCCGTCGATCAGTTCGCTGGACCATGCAGCGAACCCGATGGCACGTTCGGCGTAGGGCCACAAGTTCGGAGTCCGGCCGTCGTCGAACGCGTTTCGGTTCAGGAAGGGATGCCGGTTCGGCGGATATTTAGCGTTAGCGGGGTTGTTGTGCCAGCCCACACCCCACGCCCCATTGTTCAGAGCGGCATCAGCCTCGGGGTAGAAGCCACTGTTGTAGGCCCACAGCGCGTAGAACCAGTTCTCGATTCTCCTCGGGTCGCCGCTGTGGATCAACATGCCGGCGTCGTACGCCTGGTTCCACTTCTCGATCAGGATGGCGGCCCCGGCCTGAATATTCGCCACGTAGTCGACCGCTATCGCATTTTGCTCGCTCTGAGGGCGCTCACCCACCTCCATCCCGTCGGTGACCTGCATGACTCCGTATCCGCAATCCGCCTCAGCGAAGTCGATATCCCATGAGTCGGTCACGCCCCAGTAGTTCCCGATCAGCGGGTTACCTGTGACCCCAGGTACTACGTTGCGAGCCGCCTGCTGCATGTTCGACTCGGTCATCGCCACACCCAGCAAGATCTGCGGCGGGATGAACGTGTACGGAAAGCCCCCAGCCATGTCCGGGAGCGGGACGAGCTCGCTGGGTACGTACTGCGGCACGTCCACCCGAGTGCGCCACCCATCGCGTCCCCCAGGGTAGAACGCCTGATCCAGCGTGCCTTGCACTAGTTGGTTGATCGCCCACTCCACCTGCCGCGGACGTGGCTGCATCGCCTGCAGCCGTGGATCTCCACGTGTCACACCACACGCGCGCTCGCCAGGCCCGTCAGCCAGATCCTCGGCGACCATCGCTGAGATGGCCACTTCGCCGAGGGCCGGGGAAAGTACATCCCCGGTAGTAAGCGCCGCCGGTTCCCGATCCGCCCGCCCAGCCTCATCGCTGGTTCCTGCATCGCTGGCCCTAGCGTCCAGGAAAGTGCCCAGTTCCAAGGTCGTACGCGTGGCTGGGATCTGCATCGTCAAACGCGCCTGGCGCGGCAGCTCCGGATCCGCAAAATCGTCCTGCACCGCCGAGTGATCGTTCCATCCGACCTCGCTGACGAACACTGCCCCTTGGCTGGATCCGCTCACCCGGACACCTGGATCGACCTGCGGCTGGCGAGACATCCCCGGTGGGAGGTCGCCAACCACGGCGCTGTCCCCAACCAGGGACACCCTGCCACCCACCGAGGGAACAAGACCCATTCCGTACAGCGACCCGCGCGCGAACACTCCGGCGCGATGGAGCAGCCGGCCGGGCGTCGACCTAAGCTGAAACCCGGACAGACGGGACGCAACGACCGCATCATCGTCCGTAAGCCTGGTTCGCTCGTCGGGCGACGTTTTGCCATCACCTGGCGGCGGTGCCGCAAGAAAGTTCAGGCCGCCTTCACCGTCGAACATGAGCGAATACGGGACGGACCCCGCGGCGGCAAGCGGAACGATTTCACCATCCGGTCCGACCCGTGACACGAAAGTGCCGGTCGCGGCTACCGAGACGGTACCCGAGAGTGGGATCGCAGAAGTGACCTGACCCTCCAACATCACCGTGTGGTCGACCCGGCCCGTGTCAGCATCGATAGTGACTAAACGAGTGTCGCCCGCATCGTCATCAGCACGCGCCGCGGTGACAACCGCCCTGTCATCAGCCCCACAGCCCGGATTGAAGTACGCGAGAGATGCCGTCAAGTCCAACTTGGTCGTCTCGCCCGTGCCCAGGTCCACAACCGCGGCCAATCCCCCACGGTCGAACAGTTCCGGATCGTTCACGAATGACCGCGGCGCGTACACCACCACCGCGTATCGGCCCGACGAGGTCACACAGGCGTTGCCGATCCACTCGTCCGCATCGAAACCCGGTTCGACCAGCGTGGCCGTCACGCCCCACGCATAGCTTGACGCCGCCGTTGCTGTCAAAATATGGAACCCGGTTGAGTCACCTACCGTCGCCCAGGCGACATCCCCCGAAGTCTTCCAGTCCCCCGGAAGCACCTCGGCGCGATCTCGCTCAGGCACGGCGGCCGGGAGGTCTTGCTCCGACTGGGCGGTGAGCTTCGGCGCCCCGTCCAAGGCGTCCTGCTCGTCGCCAGCCTGGGCCGGTATCAGACCGGCACCCACGAGCGCGCCAACCAGCGCCAGTCCTGCCACAGTCGCGCCCAGGCGACGCGCTTGAACCCTCGCTTGTAGACGAGGTCGGATCGTCGATGTTCCTGGAACGCGCATGGCAGCACCACCTGGGAGAGACGACACGGGCGGCCGTGACATTACGCATCCCACGCCAGCGGAGGAAGGTTCTCCTGCCACTACCTGGGGAACTTCATGAGCCGTGAAATTTTTGCCGTCGATGTATCAAAAATCGTGCTTCCGCCTCAGTTGCCCCGGCGCAAGCCCTTCCGCGCGTTTTCACCCTCCTCCGGCCTTGCAATAGTCGGGCCGACTGCGCAAGCCTCTGATTCATGCCAAACAGTCCTTGCGAGTTCGTTGCGAGGTCATTGCCTAGAGATGGTGCGCTGGTTGAACCTCGCCTGGGGGCGGCGTGCTGACCGAACCTCGGATTCACTCATTCCTCGCCCTGTGTGAGCACGGCACCACCACCGCAGCTGCGGCCGCGACACATCGCGCGCTGAGCACCATCAGCACTCACGTCGGCGCGATCGAAGCTCGTGTCGGTGCTGCACTCTTCAGGCGTGCGCATGGCGTTTTTATCCTGACCGATCTCGGCGAGGAAGTTCGCAGGCATGCGGAGGTGATCGTCGCTGCAGAGGCCGCCATCATGGCAATCACAACTCACGAGACACATAGAGAACCAGTTGCTAACCGTGGCTTATCGTAGATAGAGCCAGTCTGGCGGCCGGTCACTCGCTGCTCAGATCCAGGGCACTGTCTTGTTGGGCGCACTGGGTTGGTTCATACCGCGGAACCTGGTCAACGCCGTAATGGCAGGCGGGGACGCAAAGCTGGCCCAGGGCAAGTTGCTGGAGTGAGGGGCGCGTGCCTGACCTTGTATCACCACAATCGCCGCCCCTCGCCACATGCAGGGACAGACTCTCACGCCGGCGCATCGCAGTCGCTGGGACGCGGAACGCCCCGTTCGACCAAGTCTCGACCCGCCTGTGCCCGGCAGAATCTTGCGGCCCAAGAGCCCGAGCATGGTCCGTGCAGAGTCTTACTGGCCACTCTAGGTGTGCATTTGTCGATAGCAGCAGGTATGCGCGAAGTAGCCCCCCCCCCCCCCGAAAGTTTCACGAAACACGAAAAATATCCTAACGACCTTGAACTAATGCACTGACCTCGGCAGGCTACCTCACACGTCGGAAACCTTCGGTGATCATGGACTGACTTTCGACTCATCACACAATGCCATCACTATTCACAGATTGGAATTTTTACAATGAAGAAATTTGCGGTACCGAGCATCGATTTCGGGTCAGCGTGGCTTCAACGCGCCGGCGTTCTCACAGCACTCGCGGTACTCCTTAGCGGATTTCAGGTGGTGCAGGTTGCCTCCGCTCCTAGCGCCTCCGCTGTTTCCATTTGCAGTACAATGGACGGACTTTCAACGCCAGCGCGAAACGGCGGCGCTGTCTTCGCTCCAGTGGCCGACTCGATATCCGGTTCACTCAACTGCGCAATGTGGAGCGGCCACACGGGTTCAAGCTACAGCCACAGCGCATATCTTCTGCAAAAGTCGCTCAACCGATGCTACGGCGAGAACCTCGTAACAGATGGCGAATTCGGATGGCGCACAGAGGACGCGCTCTGGCGTGCTCAGGGTGACGAAGGCATCAAGAAAGACGGAATCTACGGGATCGAATCGGCTCGCAATATTCTGCACCACAAGACCACCAGCGGGTGTGGATACGTACGCTGAATTTGCCTGCAGATCGAGATAGTTGAGGTCTGCTAACAACGCGATCCGATCACTTTGGTGGTGTCGCCTCTGCGCAGCCGAACCGGACCTCCGCATGGGGTGAGGTGTCGGCGCTGGGAAGACGTGCCGCCAGGTCGAGCGCTCGCGGTCCGGCTGGGTATCGGGCCAACCGTCCAGGCCGGCCGCCCGCATACGGTCCAGGTCGCAGTTCGTCACGAGCGCACCGTAGAACGGCAGGCAGAACTGCGTACTGTGCGCGTGACCAGCGGTGATCGCTAGAAGAATCGCTCGACTACAGGTCGCTCCACAACGACAACAGTGCCCGCGCGGTCGCCACTGCACTCGCCGTGCTCCATGTTCAGCAACCCTGAATGACGCGCGAAGAGTTCGATCTCAGCCATCATCCCACCCGCAACCATCCCCAGTGAGACAAAGAGGATCGATGATTAACATGACATCCAAATCAATCCCTAGAATTCTCGTCCGATTGTTCACCGCCACTCTCGCACTAGTGCTGACATCTGTTGGATTAAGTGCGATAGCTACGACCAGCGCCGCAGCGGCAACTTGCTCATATACTTCATGCGATGGTCAGGATCCGGAGGCAACCGGGTGTTCCGCCGGGGCAACCACAGTGAGGTCAGCCAGGAACGTCCAAGTCCGGTACTCGCCGACCTGTAAGGCGTACTGGTCTCGGTATCTAGACAGCGGTGAGTGTTACGGCATAGACAAGGTTCACATCTACAAGTACAACACCGCGAGTGGCAATGTGGTCCGTCACTACTCAGTGACAGCCGGGTGCGGAACCGCGTGGACGCGCATGGTGGGCACGGCTAATTCCGAAACGCGCTGGTTCCAGGGGATGAACGAGACTCTAGGGCTAGAGCATGCGTGGACTTCGGTGATTACCGATCGCGGGCCATGCACAAGCTGTGAATCAATTCCTGAGTCCCCTGAGTAAAGCACTGCGTACCCTCATCATGTTGGTAGCTCACCAGTGCCGAGCCACCAATGTGATGAGGGTCGCCTCAGGGCGGCAGGCGAACCGAACCTGCGCATAGGGCGAGGTGCCGGCGCCCGCCGAGACGTGCAGCCACGTCGAGCTCTCGCCGCCCTCGCGGTCCGGGCGGGCACCTGGCCAGCCGTGCAGGCCCGACGCCCGCCTACGGTCCAGGTCGCAGTTCGTCACGAGCGCGCCGTAGAACGGCAGGCAGAGCTGCCCGCCGTGCGTGTGTCCGGCGATGATCGCGTCGACGCCGTCAGCCTTCAGCTGGTTCAGCACCCGCTTGTACGGCGCGTGCACGACGCCGAGGCGCAGCACCGCGTCCTCCTCACCGGGCACGCGGCCCGGCTCCGGCATGACGTCACGATCGAGGTGCGGGTCATCCATCCCGACCAGCCCGACGGTGCGACCGTCGCGCAGCTCCACCAGGCCTCGGTTGTTGTTCAGGTCGACCCAGCCGGCTTCGGTGAACGCCTTGGTGAGCGACTCCGTGGGCAGCGCCACCTTGTCCCCACCTTGGATGCGAGCATCCGGCAGCAGGTACCGCGCCGGGTTCTTGAACGACGGCGCGTGGTAGTCGTTCGAACCCATCACGAATGCGCCGGGCACGTCCATGAGCTGACCGAAGACGTCGAGCAGCGGGGCCAGCGCCTGGGTGTGCCCGAAGTTGTCACCCGTGTTGATCACCAGGTCGGGCTCGAGCGCTGCCAGCGAGCGAACCCAGGCCTGCTTGGTCCGCTGGCTCGGCGTCAGGTGCAGGTCGGAGACGTGGAGCACCCGGATCGGCCGTTGCCCCGGGGGCAGCACGGGCACGGTCACCCGCCGCACGCGGAAGAGCTTCGTCTCCACGTGCGCGTACGCGATCCCAGCGCCTGCGACGCCCCCGACGATCCCGAGCGCCTTGCTGACGTTACCCAGCGTTCCCATGGAGATCAGTCGTTCCCGTTGTTGCCGCCGTTGCCGTTCCCGTTGCCGTTCCCGTTTCCGTTTCCGGCGTTGCCCCCGTCGCCACCGCCACCGGTGTCTCCGGAGTTACCGCCCTCGGAGCCGCCCTCGTCGCCGGAGCCGCCGCCGTTCGAGTCGCCCTCTTCGTCGTCGTTCTTGTCCGACTTGGGCGGGGCGGCCTTCTGCCCAACAAGATTCGGGTCGGGTGCCGGGAAGGTCTTGACCGGAAGGCCGACGACCGCCTGGTCCATGTACGTCTTCCATGTCGGCGCAGCGATCTCACCGCCGTAGAGGGCCTCGTAGAACTGGCCCTTCACGTAGAAGTCGAAGTGCTTGAAGTTGCCGTTGGCCTCACCGATCCACACGGAGGTCGAGAGGTTGGGCGTGTACCCCGTGAACCAGCTCTGGAACGCGTTGTCCGTCGTGCCGGTCTTACCAGCCGCCGGTCGGCCGTCGCTCAGGCCGCCGCCAAGCTTCCAGGCCGTTCCCGTGGAACCGAAGACCTTGGTCATCGCGAAGGCGACGGTGTTCGCCACCGCGGGCTCGAGCGTCTGCTTGCAGTCGCTGCCGGGCACCTTCATCTTTGCGCCGTCCCGCTCCCGCACCTCCAGGATCGCGACCGGCGCGCAGTAGATGCCGCCGCTGGCGAACGTCGCGTACGAGGCCGCCTGGTAGACCGGCGTCGTCGACTGGGTGCCCAGCACCATCGGGGCGAAGACGTCGATATCCGTCTCCTTGGGAACGTCGATGAGCCGGGGCGCCGGGTCGGATGACGTAGTCGGCCGGAAGCCGGCGTCCCAGGCCGTGCTGGCCACGTCGCACAGGTTGAGCTCGTGCGACATGCGGGCGTAGACGGTGTTGAGTGACTGGAACGTGCCTGTGAGCACGTCCGTCATGCCGGTGGTCGAGCCTTCGACGTTCCCGACGTTCCAGGGGGTGTTGGCTAGGCTTTGCTTGCACGGCTTGACCTGGAAAGAGGACGACAACGTCGAGTACGCGCTCGCGCTGATGGGGTCGTACAGCTGTCGGCCGGAGCGCAGCCACTCCGCGAGGATGTACGGCTTGAAGTTCGAGCCGGCCTGGAAACCGCGTGACCCGCCGTGCGCGTTGTCCGCCGAGTAGTTCAGCGAGGTGTGCCGGGCGGCTGGCTCGGCGCCGGCGTCGTAGGGGATGTTCTGGGCCATGGCCAGGATCTTCCCGGTGCCGGGCTCGACCGAGGTGATCGCACCCTCGAGCTGGCTCGGGTCGTTGGCCGGGACGGCGTCGTTGATCGTCGCCTCGGCCGCACGCTGCTTCTTGATGTCCAGCGTGGTGATGATCTTGAGGCCACCGCGGTACAGGAGGCTGGAGCGCTCGTCCCTGGTCTTCCCGAACTCCGGGCTGGACATGACTTCCTTGATGACGTAGTCGCAGAAGAACGCCGCACCCTTGGCGGACTCGCAACCGACGTCGAGCGGCTGGACATGGAGGCTGTCCGACAGCTTCGTCGCCAGCGCCTGGTCGCGTTCCTCGGTGGTGATGTAGCCGAGCTGCCACATCTTGCCGATGACGAGGTTACGCCGCACCTCGGCCTTCTCCGGGTTCTCCAGCGGGTCGAACTGGCCCGGCGCCTTGGTGATGCCTGCGATCGTCGCCGCCTCGACCACGGACAGCTTGCTCGACGACTTGTTGAAGTAGTGCTGCGCCGCCGTCTCCACGCCGTACACGCTCCGGCCGAACTGCGCGATGTTGAGATAGCCCTGCAGGATCTCGTCCTTGGACATCTCCTTCTCGAGCGCGATCGCCAGCTTCGCCTCGCGAAGCTTTCGCGTCAGCGAGTCCTCGCGAGCCTCCAGGATGCCGAACGTGTCACCCGACCGGTCGGCCTCCTCGATCAGCACGTTCTTCACGTACTGCTGGGTGAGCGTCGAGGCGCCCTGCGTGGCACCGCCACCGAAGTTCTGCAGCGCCGCACGCGAGATGCCCTCAGGGTCCACACCGCCGTGCTCGTAGAAACGCTCGTCCTCGATGGCGATCACGGCGTTCCTCATGTGAGCGGACACCTTGTCGAGCGGTACGACGATGCGGTTCTGCGCGTAGAACGTGGCCAGCTTCGTCTTGCCGTCGCTCGCGTAGATCTGGGACTGCTCCGACAGCGGCCCCGGGACCAGCTCGGCAGGCACCTCGTCGAACACTTCGACGCCGGTGTCGACGGCGGTGTTCACGCCGGACGCCAGCGGGATCACGAGCCCGGCCGCGATCACGCCACCAGCGCCTGCGGTGAGCACGAATGCGAGAAGGAGTCCGATGAGCTGCGCGGCGGGGATGGTTCGGGTGATCCGGCGCGGCTCGCGAGGGTTCGCCATGGCCATGGGCCCAGGTTACGGGGTGTCCCTGACAGAGCGCGCCCAAACCGGACTCGCCCTTGTGCAGGTCTCGTAGGGAATCGCCGCTGCCATTCGCGGGCTAGCATCGTCGGCATGGCAACGAAGTGGGAGTACGCGACGATCCCCCTCCTCATTCACAACACCAAGGCGATCCTCGATCAGTGGGGCTCGGACGGCTGGGAGCTCGTGCAGGTGGTCCCCGGCCCCGACGGCACCGGTCTCGTCGCCTACCTGAAGCGGCCCGGCGGTGACGCATGAGCTTTGAGAAGCGCCTCGCCGAGCTGGGCATCACGCTCCCGGAGGTAGCGGCTCCGGTCGCGGCGTACGTCCCGGCGGTGCAGACCGGCAACTACATCTACACGTCTGGCCAGCTGCCCTTCGTCGAGGGCAAGCTGCCCGCGACCGGCAAGGTCGGCGAGGGCGAGGGCCTGGTCTCCGCCGACGACGCTGCCGCCTACGCGCGCACGTGTGCGCTCAACGCGCTCGCCGCGGTCCGGTCGGTCACGGGCTCGCTCGACGCGGTCTCACGGATCGTGAAGGTCGTCGGATTCGTCGCGAGCGACCCGTCGTTCACCGGTCAGCCCGCGGTCATCAACGGCGCCAGCTCGGTGCTCGGTGAGATCTTCGGTGACGCCGGTGTGCATGCCCGCTCCGCCGTTGGCGTGGCAGTGCTTCCGCTGGACTCGCCGGTCGAGGTAGAGCTCGTCGTCGAGCTGGCTTAGCGCTTTCGCAGCGGCCTGGAACGGGCGTGATCGGACCCACTCCGGATTCGGTTTCCGTTCCGGGCCCTGCGTCGGCTATTCTGAGCAGGCTCCCGCGGAAAGGCTTCGTGCCTGTCGTGCGGTGGACTCATCGGGGTGTGGCGCAGCTTGGTAGCGCGCTTCGTTCGGGACGAAGAGGTCGCAGGTTCAAATCCTGTCACCCCGACCATGTGAAAGGCCCTCTGACCAGCAGAAATGCTTGGTCGGAGGGTCTTTTCGTCGTCCGGTGCGACCGCTGCCGAAACCCGGTGTCCCGGTTCTGCCGTCAGCAGACGCCGCCCACTCAGAACGCGCTTCGAACACGTGTCGGATAACTTGATGCCATGACGCGCTCCAGTGGTTCAACTCGCCGAACGCCCGACGGCCCACCTCCGTCGGCATCGTTCGGCGTGGACGGCGCCGCGCTTCGACCGCCGGACGTGCGGGCGATGCGTGAGCGGCTGGCGGCCATGATCCTTCCAGGCGCATCCGACACGGCGGGGTGCGTCGATCTGCTCGGCGAGCTCGAGGCCCTCAAGAACACAGCGACCGCCGCTCAGGCGCAGCTGGCCGTGGCGCTGGAGGAGTCGACAAAGGCGGCCGAGGCCGAACAAGGGATTCGTGCCGACCGGCGAGGCCGTGCCGTGCCGAACCAGGTTGGGGCGGCGACACAGCAGAGTCCGCACGCCGGATCGGCGTTCCTGAGCACCGCCCGGGTGTGGTTGACCGGCATGCCGCACACGTTCGGAGCCCTCTGCCTCGGCATCCTGTCGCAGTGGCGGGCGACGCTCCTGGTCCGGGAGCCCTCGCACCTGACGGCGGAGCACCGCGCTCAGATCGACGAGCAGATCTGCGGGCCGGCGAACCTGCCAACGCTGGCACGAACGGGCACCCGGCGGCTGATCGCGCGGGTGAAGGAGCTCGCCGGGGAGCTGGACGTGCACGCGTGCGTGAAGCGCAGGGCGAAGGCCGTCGCTCAGCGGTGCGTCTCGGTGCGGCCGGCGCCGGACCTGATGGTGTACCTGACCGCCCTGGTGCCGATGCAGCAGGGAGTGCAGGCTTATGCCCAGCTCAAGAAGCACGCGGAGGCGGCCAAGGCCGCGGGTGACGGGCGCGGGACCGGACAGCTCATGGCCGACACGTTGATCGAGCGCCTCACCGGCCGCGAGCCGGGCCATGCCGACGATGTCCCGGTCACGATCAACCTCCTGGTCTCTGACCAGACCCTGCTCGCCGAGGGCGACCGGCCAGGCGTTGTCGTCGAGGGCATGTCTGCGGGCGCGGGTGTCGTCCCAGGGCCCGTGGCACGGAACCTGGTCGCGCAGGGCATCGACGCCGACGTCGCATGGCTGCGCACGGTCTACGTCGCTCCGGGCGGTCGGCTGGTGGCCTCGACGTCGAAGGCGAGGTTCCACCCCCAGGGCATGGCCGACCTGCTGCGCGCTCGGGAGCAGGGCGTCTGCGCCACACCGTGGTGCGACGCCCAGGTGCGGCACATCGACCACGTCACCCCGCACGCCGAAGGCGGGCCGACCAGCCTCGACAACGGGCAAGGACTGTGCGCGCGCTGCAACCACGCCAAACAGTCGCCGGGCTGGACGCAGTCCGCCACCGAGAGCGAGGGCCGCCAAGCCGTCGAGACCGTCACGCCCACAGGGCACAGCTACACGTTCGTCGCGCCCGAACCACCCGAACCCCTCCGGGAGACGCCCCCGGCCTGGACTCCAGCAGTGGGGGTGACGGGTCCCCGCGACGGCCGTGTTCCACGCAGCAGATACAGCATCGAACGCTCTGCGCCGCGGCACAGCGGGACGATCGCCTACCGGCCGCGGAGACGGCGGAGAGCGTCGAGTCGACGGCCTCGGGCCGACCTCGCCTGGGCGCATATCCGCTGAACCGGCCGCCGTCGGGCGCTGGTGCAAGACTTGGGACCAACCCAGCACGGGAGGCAACCGATGGATCCGTACGTCCTCGTCGGTGGCGGGCTGACCACAGCCCGCACCGCAGAAGCGCTCCGCACCGGTGGTTACGACGGCGACCTGGTGGTCGTCACGGCCGAACCCCACCACCCGTACGAGCGCCCGCCGCTGAGCAAGGACTACCTGCGCGGCGAGTCGGAACGGGACGTCGTCTTCCCGCTGGACGAGGCCTGGTACACCGAGCACGACGTCACCATCCAGGTCAACGAGACGGTGGTCGGGCTGGACGCGGCCGGGCACACCCTGACGCTGTCCGACGGCGGCACGCTCGCCTTCGCGAAGGCGCTCCTCGCCCCCGGGTCGACGCCGCGAGCACTCGGCCTCCCCGGCGCGGATCTCGCCGGAGTGCACTACCTCCGCACCATCGACGACTCGGACCGCATCTCCAGCACGCTGCTCGAGGCGTCCCTGGAGGGCGTGGGCCGCCTCGTCGTGATCGGCGACGGGTGGATCGGGCTCGAGGTGGCCGCATCGGCACGGTCCCTGGGCCTCGACGTCACCGTCGTCGGTCGGGGTGCCCACCCCCTCGGACGGGTGCTCGGGCCCGAGATGAGCGACTTCTACGCGGGCGTGCACGCCGAGCACGAGGTGCACCTGCTCCGCAACGCCTCCGTCACTCGGATCCAGGGCGCCGACGGCCGCGTCACCGGCGTCGACCTGTCGGACGGAAGGCATGTCGGAGCCGATGTCGTCGTGATCGGCGTGGGCGCCACGCCGAACGTCGGGCTCGCGGAGGTTGCGGGCCTGGATCTCCGGCCCGCGGCGCAGGGCGGAGGCGTCGTCGTGGACGGCACGCTGGCCACGTCGCACCCCGACGTGTTCGCCGGAGGTGACGTGGCCAGCATTCCGTCTCCCCACTACGGGCGTCCGCTCCGGGTGGAGCACTGGGCCACCGCCCAGAGGACCGGCGCACATGCTGGCCGGGCCATGCTCGGAGCCCCTGACCAGTACGACAAGCTGCCCTACTTCTACAGCGACCAGTACGACGTCGGCATGGAGTACACCGGCTGGGTGGACGTCGAGGCCGGCTACGACGACGTAGTGGTCTCCGGCGATACCGGCAAGCGAGAGTTCGTGGCGTTCTGGCGGGTCGGCGGCCAGGTGGTCGCCGGGATGGCCGTCAATGTGTGGGACCAGATGGAGCGTGTAGAGGAACTGATCAGGTCCGGGAAGAAGGTGGGGCGGGAGGAGCTGGAGGGGTTCATCGGCTGATCCTCGATGGGACGATCCCTGGGTGTCGCCACTCCACCGGGCCCTCGCGCTCGCCGCCCTCCCCGTTCTCGTGCTCGCGGGCTGCACCCCGGGCGTGGGGCAGCCCCCGGCCGAGATCCGGACGGCCGCCGACTCGGTGCGCGACCTGGACGGCGTGGTCGCCGTCGAGGTCACCAGGAGCAGCCCGATCGAGTCCGCCAGGGGCAACTTCGGGCAGCGGGAGCAGGCCGCGCCGAGCTCGGTGAGCGTGCGGGTCAGGCTGGACGAGACGCTCCGGGCGGGCGACGCCGGGGCGGTCACCACGGAGGCGCAGTCGCTCCTGGCGGCCGACGCCGACCTGCTGCAGAGCCGTGACCAGGTCTCGCTGTCCGTCGAGTACTACGCGGAGACCGAGGAGTCAGACCCCAAGCAGAGCGGGTACGGGGAAGGCCCGTCGCTGCACGTCACGACCGGTGCCGGCCCCACGACGGAGGTGGTGGGCGACGCCGCAACGGACGCGTACCGCCTGCGAGAGGCGGGCGCCGTCTCGGTGACGATCGGCCTCGGCGACGGCCCCGGCACCTGGGAGGACGACCCGATCGCAGCGACGGCTCAGGTGCGTGCCCCGTCCGTCGACGCCCTGCCGGGCCTGGCCCGGACCGCCGTCGAGCTCGACCGCTCCGCCGATCTCTCCGCGTCCGGCGGCGAGTTCCGGTCGGCGGCCCGGGTGCCCGACGTCGGCGCAGTGGCGCTGCTGGTCGCCGCGGCCGAACGTCCGGACGTCAGTAGCGCGACGTACCTCGCCCAGGAACGGCGCCTGATCGTACGGGCCGACACGACGTCGCCTGCGCAGGATCTCACCGCACTCCGCCGGTGGCTCGACCGGCAGGAGTACGCACGAGCGAGCGGGTACCACGTGGCCTACACGGTCGTCGATGCCGAGCAGACCGAGACGACCGGCTGGATCTCTGGTTTCGAACCGCCCGCCCAGGACCCCGACACCCTCCCGGTGCCCGAAGGTGCCGCGCCGTGGCCGGTCGACCCTGCTGCCCCTGACTGCACGGGGGACGACCTCGAGGTCACCTTCGGCGTCGTCGACTCCTCGCTCGGCACGCGTGCGGCGCACGTGCGCGCCCGCAACGTGTCGGGCGTGCCGTGCGCGATCGAGAACGTCCCGGACCTGGTCTTCCGCAATGAGGCCGGTCAGGCGCAGGAGAACGTCACCATCACCCTGGGCGACGTCGAGTCCGCCCGCGTGGTGGTGCCCGACGGCGAGTACGTCGTGTCCGCCTTCCTGTGGCGCGCGATGTCCACGGCCAACGACCCGGACACGACCACAACGGTCGAGGTCACCGCCGTCCCCGGCGCCGATCCGGTCCGGCTCGACGCCACCGTGGACGGCACGCGGGCGTCGGGCCTCGACGTCCTCGACGGTGCCGAGGTGCGCCAGAGCCCGTGGACCCAGGCCGGCCCGCCGCCCGAGGACCCCCTGACGACCGGCTGACCTCTGCCGCCTCAGACCGCGAACAACAGCCCCGCGCTCACGAGCACGACGACGGCTGTGGCGAAGTGGACCCCGAACGCGACAGCCTTGCTCCCGCCGTGGCGGAGCACGATCACCGTGTCGCCGAGCGGGGCTATCGCCACGGCCAGCATGAACCAGGCCCCGGCGTACGCGCCCGCGGAGGCAAGCAGCACGAGACCCACGATGCCGAAGGTGGCGTCGCGAAGCCCCTTGATCTCGAGGTAGGCCCGGTCCTGCGTCGCGGGGACGCCGTAGCCGGCGGCGGCAGGGTAGGGCTGTAGCAGGAACCGCACCCCGATGAACAGGATGAACAGGTTCAGGACTACGGCGAGGCTGTACGCGACGACGGTCATGAGAACTCCTTGCTAGCGCTGATAGGTGATGTAGCAACGCTAGCAGAGCGCGAGCAGATTGCCTAGCAGCGCTAGAATGTGCTCATGACGATTGAGACGCGCCGTGAGCGCGAGCGGGCGCAGCGCGAACAGCTGATCGTCACCGCTGCCCGGGAGCTGGCCGAGGCCGAGGGGTGGGAGGCGGTCACCACCCGACGCCTCGCTGCCGAGATCGAGTACAGCCAGCCGGTCCTGTACAGCCACTTCAAGGGCAAGGGCGCCATCATGACGGCGGTCGCCGTCCAGGGCTTCGAGGAGCTGGCGATCGAGGTGCGCGCTGCCCGGACCGCAGCCCGAGGGACGCGTGAGGCACTCGCCGCCGTCGCGGCGGCCTATACCGACTTCGCCCAGAAGCGGCCCGCGCTCTACGACGCGATGTTCACGCAGGCCGTCGATCTGACGTTCGCGAGCCCGGACGGGCCGGCCTATCTCCACGACGGCTTCGACGAGCTGCTTCAGGCAGTCCGGCCGCTCGCCGGGGACGACGATCCCGGCATCCTCACCGAGACCTTCTGGGCGGGCCTCCACGGCCTCGCCATGCTCGAACGCAGCGGCCGCCTGCCTCTCGAGGCGCGCGACCACCGGCTGGACCTGCTGGTGAGCCGCTTCGCGCCGGCCGCGGGCTGAACCCGTTGGCCGAGCTTGCCGAGACGGGTCTCGACGAGCTCGACCAACGGGTCGACAGGCTCGACCAGCTGAAGTGGCCCGAGCTCAGCCGCGACGCTCGCGGACGGCCTTCGCCAGCTCACGGAGGAGGTCCTCCGTGGTGTCCCAGTCCATGCACTTGTCCGTGACCGACTGGCCGTAGACGAGCTCGGACAGCGGGGCGGGCTTCTGCGCGCCGGCCTCGATGAAGCTCTCCATCATGAGACCGGTGATGCCCCGCTCGCCGTCGGCGATGCGGTTGGCGATCTCGTGCACGACGCCGGCCTGGCGCACGTGGTCCTTGCCCGAGTTGCCGTGGCTCGCGTCCACGATCACGCCGTTCTCGACAGGGCCGCCCAGCCCGGAGGTGCGTGCCACGCGCAGCGCGGCGGCGACGTCCTCGGTCGAGTAGTTGGGGCCCGAGCGCCCGCCACGCAGGATCACGTGGCAGTCCGGGTTTCCAGTGGTCTCGACGGCGGCGGCACGGCCCTGGCCGTCGGCCCCGAAGAAGGTGTGCTCGCTCGCGGCGGTGATGCAGCCGTCCACGGCGATCTGCACGTCGCCGTCCGTCGCGTTCTTGAACCCGACAGGCATCGAGAGGCCTGAGGCGAGCTGCCGGTGCACCTGCGACTCGACGTTGCGGGCACCGATAGCACCCCAGGTCACGGCGTCGGCGATGTACTGAGGGCTGGTCGGCTCGAGGAACTCGGCCCCGGCCGGGACGCCGGCGTCGAGCACGCCGAGCAGGACCTCGCGGGCGAGGCTCAGACCGTGCCGCACGTCGTGCGAACCGTCCAGGTGCGGGTCGTTGATGAGGCCCTTCCACCCGACCGTGGTGCGCGGCTTCTCGAAGTACACCCGCATGACGACGACCAGGTCGTCGGACAGCTCGCGCCGGAGCGTGGCGAGCCGGGCCGCGTAGTCGAGCGCGGCGACCGGGTCGTGCACGGAGCACGGGCCGACGATCGTCAGCAGCCGGTCGTCGTCGCCGGTCAGGACGTCACGCACCTCGCGGCGGGACGTCGTGACGAGGTCGCTGCGGGCGGTGCCGAGCGGCATCGACTCCAGCAGGCTGTTCGGGGCGGGGAGCGGGTCGAGAGCGCGGATGCGCAGGTCGGAGGTGCGGGTACCGAGCTCGGTTGTCTCGGTGCTGGGTTCCGCAGGCGTGATGCTCATCGGGATCGGGGCTCCTGGTAGGCGGGTCTGGTTCGAAGGAACCGGACGGCCCGCCACCGACTCCTGGTCCGGAGCGGTCCGTCTGGCAAAGACGAAGGGCCTGGACGCGATCGGCGTCCCAGGCCCTGGCTCCGGGTGGAAAGTTGGTCAGGCGTGCGCCCGCCGAGCCCCACCAGGAGCCGACGTAAAGCGCCAATACCAACGGATGTCCACAGCGAAAACGGTAGCCGTACCCCTACGGGCTGTCCACCTGGTTCCAGGATGCGGTCGGTCACAGTCGCGCCTGACCAGCCTGGCCACGCCCGCTAACGGGAGTAGCGCTCCACGAAGGCCCGCAGGATGCGCATCGGCTCGGTGATGGTCGCGGCGACCGCCCGCGCGCGAACGAGCTCCGCCTCATCCCGCGGGAAGTAGCCGTAGTCGCGGTAGACGGCGATCCGCTGGGCCATGCCCGCGCCGTCCAGCTCCGGGTGGAACTGCGTGGCGTAGAGATTCTGCTTGATCCGGAACATCTGTACCGGACAGCCCGCCGACGAGGCGAGCAGCACCGCATGGTCCGGCAGCTTGCGCACCGCCTCCTTGTGGCCGACGTAGGCGGAGAAGCTCTGCGGCATGCCCGCCAGCAGCGGGTCCGACGCCGCCTCCGGCGTCAGCTCCACGACCACCGGACCCACCGGCTCCGCGTGCGTCCCGTCGATCACGGCGCCCTGGTGCGCACCGAGCGTGCCGACGCCGTAGCACGCACCGAGGAAGGGGAAGTCGCGGGCGACCAGCTCGTCGAGCAGTGCCGCGAGCTCCGCCTCGACACGGACCTGCACCGGCCCCTTCTTCTCCGATGGGTCCGAGGAGTTGAACGGTCCCCCGCCGACGAGCACACCCGAGTAGTCGTCGAGGTCCACGGGCGGCAGCTGGTCGCGCTCCAGGCGCACCCGGTGCAGCTGCTCCGGCGCGAGGCCGCCGTAGCGGCAGAACGCCTCGTACTCACCGTCGGCGGCCACGTCTTCTCCGCGCGTCGCCAGCAGCAGAAACGGCTTCATGACAAGAGAGTAGGGGCTCTCAGCGGTCTCGACAGGCTCGACCTGTGGTCCAGCCTGTCGAGACCTCGCTCAGGTCCAGCGGAACAGCTTCACACCGAGCGGGAAGAGGACGAGCGTCCACACTGTCAGCACCATGACCTGCGCCAACGGGAAGCCCTCGTTGCCGAACCAGCCGACCGTCAGCCCCTGTGCCGAAGCGCCGAGCGGCAGGTAGAGGCCGATGTTCTGCATCCACTCCGGCATGATCGGCAGCGGCACCCACACCCCGGAGAACATCAGGGACGGGAAGTAGATGAGCATCCCCAGGCCGGACGCCGTCTGGCCCTTCTCCGCCCGTGCCGCGACGAGCAGCCCGAGCGAGAACATGGCGGTCGTCGAGAGCACGAGGACGAGCAGGACGACCAGCGGGTCGGCCGCGAACGGGACGCCGAGCACCACCATGCCGCCGACCACCGCCGCGCCGGCCGAGACGATCAGCGCCAGCACGTTGATCATCATGTGTGCGCCGATCAGGTTCTGCGGCGGCATGGGCGTGGTCGACAGCCGCTTCAGGATGCCCTTCTCCCGGAAGGTCGCGAACTGCACCGGCATGGTCGTCAGCGAGATCGTCCCCACGGCCAGCGCGATGACCGTGGGCAGGTAGGACGTGATGCCCGGCGCCTCGTTCCAGGGCGGCGGCGCGTCGGTCATCGGCTCCTGGAAGGACGGGATGGCCAGCCCGAGGCCGAGGAGCAGCATGCTGGGGAAGACCAGCGCGAAGAACACACCGCTGGGTTCGCGCAGCCACACCTTGAGCTCGGTCCGGAACAGCGTCCCGAAGCCGCGGGCATTCGCCCCGCCACGGCCCGCCCGTGCGGGCACAGTGGTCTCGACGGCGGTCATGCCGCCACCTCCTCGTTCTCCTCTACCCGGTACTCCCGGCCGGTGACCTGGACGAACACGTCCTCGAGGGTGCGTTCGAGCGTGCGCACGTCGTCGGGGACGACGTCGGCGGCGGCGAGCGTCTGCACGACGGCGAACAGCACCTTGCGGGTGCCGGTCACCTCGATCTCGTCCCCGACGGGTACGGCGGCGGTGACGTCGTCGTCCCGCTCGGCCAGGGTGGTGAGGAGCTGGCCGGCGCGAGCACGGGCGCCGTCGTCGGCGAAGCGGAGCCGGACTCCCCTGTCGCCCTCGAGCCCTTCGATCAGGGCCGACGGCGTTCCCTCGGCGACCACTCGGCCGCCGTCGATCACGACGAGCCTGTCGCAGAGCCGTTCGGCCTCGTCCATGAAGTGGGTAACCAGCAGGACGGTGACCCCGGAGTCCCGGACCCGCTCCACGAGATCCCAGGTAGCGCGGCGGGCCGCCGGGTCGAGGCCGGTGGTGAGCTCGTCGAGTATGGCCACCTGCGGCTTGCCGACCAGCGCGAGCGCGATGGACAGCCGCTGCTTCTGGCCGCCGGACAGCTTGCCGAACTGCTGGTGGCGGTGCGCGGTCAGGTCGAGCAGGTCCAGGAGCTCTGCCGAGTCGGCCCGCTGCGAGTAGAACGAGCCGAAGACCTCGAGCGCCTCGGCGACGGTGATCTTGTCGTGCAGCGCGGCCTCCTGGAGCTGCACGCCGACGTGCTCGCGGATCAGCCCGGGATCGGCCTGGGGGTCGTGGCCCAGGACGCGGACCGTGCCGCCGTCGGCGTGCCGGATCCCGGCGACGCACTCGACGGTGGTGGTCTTGCCCGCGCCGTTGGGGCCGAGGATCCCGAAGATCTCACCTCGGGCGACCTCGAAGGACACGTCGACGACGGCGGTCTTGGGGGTACCGCCGCGCTTGGCGGGGGGATAGGTCTTGCGGAGGTGACTTGCCACGACGACTGGGGACGTCATGTGAGCTCCTTCGGGGGTCGGATCAGCTGGGCCGCACGGAAATCGTGCGGAGCAGGGCGTAGAGCAGAACGGCGGCCAGGACGACGGCGAGCGCCGCCCCGCCGAGACCGAGCAGCATGGTCAGCAGGCCCTCGGACGGAGGCACCTCCGCGTGTTCGATGTCGGGCAGGAGCTCGACGTTGGCGATGGACCCCACCACACCCGTCCGGGTCGCGAGGTCGACGAGTACGGCGGGTACCGCGAGCGGGACGACCAGGAGCGTGCCCCAGGCCCGGTAGCGCGCGAACCCCGCCCCGACGCACGCCCCGAACAGGAGGTACGTGGTGATCACGAGGGCTTCGGCGACGACGGTGCCGAGCAAGGTCAGGGGCGAGTCGAACGGGAGGGCGCCCAGCCGCCGCCAGGTCATGCCGAGCGACGTGCTCAGCGCGCGTTCGCCCAGGAGGGCGATCGTGGTCACGACGCCGTAGCCGGCGCCGACGGCGAGGGAGCCGCGGACCACGCCCTCGAACAGGGACCGGCGGCTCCCCCCGGCCGACACGTGGAGGGCCAGGACACCCACCGAGGCGGCGATGCCGAGCCAGATCATCGACCAGCGCGACGCGCCCAGCGTGGCGTCGAGCGCGCTGATCTCCAGGTCGTTGCCGGCCACGGCGTTGCCGACGGTGATCCCGACGGCGTACAGCGCGTAGATGGCCCAGAACCAGATCCCGACGACGAGGCCGGAGTGCCGGAGCCGTCGGCTCACGGCGGCCACGCCCCGCAGGTGACCGGTCCGGACGAGGTCGGTGCGGCTCATCGTCGTCTCCTCGGCGGTCGGTGTTGTCACGGTCGCCCCCCTCACGGCGTCGGCCGGAGCGGGACGGAGCGCAGGGGGACGCTGAACAGCCAGGCCGCGAGGGCGATCGCGGCCGCGCCACCCGCCAGGCCCAGCAGTACACCGGTTCCGCCGTCCGGCAGGTTGTCGAGGCCTGCGATCAGGGCCGCGACACCGGTGTGCGACGCGAGGTCGACGAGGGCCGCCGGGACGAGCGTCGCGAGGACGTAGACCGTGCCCCGCACCATGCCGTGGCGGTAGTAGCCGGCGGAGATCGCGGCGCCCACCAGGTAGTACGTGGCGGCGACCAGCGCCTCGGTGACGGTCGTCAGCGCGATGCCCGCGTAGCCGTCCACCGGCAGCCCGTACTCGCGCGACCAGGTCAGGTCCAGCGCCCCGAACAGCGCACGCTCTCCGAGCGTGTACACCGCGGTGACCAGGCCGATCAGCGCGCCGCCGAGGATGCCACCCCGGACGGTGCCGGTCACGAGCGACCGTCGGGTGCCGCCCGCCGCGACGTGCAGCCGGAGGTACGCGGCGGGGACGATGGTGCCGAGCACCATCATGAACCAGCGCGACGAGCCGCCGATCTGGGCGTCGACGACACCCTGGTCCAGGCCCGAGCCGAACTGCACGCTGCCCACGATGACCGACACGGCGACGATCGTGAAGATTGCCCAGTACCACCCGCCGATGACGGTGACGACCCGCACGCTGACCGCGGTGGCCTGACGGGCGCCGCGGCGGTCGGCCGCGCGGACCAGCTCCTCCCGGCTCGGGCCGGCGGTGACGGGGCGAGTCGTCCCGGCGCTCATGGCTGCACGCTCCCCTGACCGGTCAGGCGGACGAAGAGATCCTGGACCGGTACGGCGCCCACCTCGACGCCCGCACCGCGGGCCGCCGTCAGCTCGTCGGCCTCGAGGGCGCCCTCCAGCGTGACCTGGACGGTCGTGCCGAGCTGCTGGCGGTGCAGCACACGGCGTCCGCCCGCGATCCGCTCGACGGCGTCCTTGGAACCGGTGAGGCTGAACCCGCGCGCCCGCATCTCGTCGGCGGACTCGGCCAGGAGCACGCGCCCGCGGTCGATGACCACGACGTCCTCGAACAGCCGCTCGACCTCCTCGACCAGGTGGCTGGACAGCAAGATCGTGCGCGGGTGCTCCGCGTAGTCGGCGAGCAGCTCGTCGTAGAACGCGTACCGCGTGGGCGCGTCCATGCCGAGGTACACCTCGTCGAAGATCGTCAGCGGGGCGCGAGCGGCCAGACCGAGGGTGGCGCCGACCGCGGACCGCTTGCCGCGCGACAGCGCGGACGGGTTCTTGCGGACGTCGACCTCGAACAGGTCCAGCAGGCGTTCGGCCGTCTCGGCGCTCCACTCGGGCCGCATGTCGGCGTAGTACTTGAGGGAGGTGGCGACCTTCTCCTCGGCCATCAGGTCACCGCTCTCGCGGACGAGCTGCGTGCCCGAGGTGATCCACGGGTTCTCCCACGGGTCCTCCTGGGCGCCCTCCGGCCCGACGACGACGGTGCCGCTCGTCGGACGGGTGAACGCCGCCAGCAGCGAGAGCATCGTCGTCTTGCCCGCGCCGTTGCGGCCGAGCACCCCTGTGATGACCCCTGGTCGGATGGTCAGCGTGGCGCCGTCGAGCGCGGTGCCCGCGTCGTCCCTGATCGGGATGCCGTTCTGCTGCATCCGGTAGCTCGTGCCGAAGTGGACGACGACGTCGTCCAGCCGGGCGCCGAAAGGTGCGGTGGTCATGACTCCTCCGTGGTTGGCTTGCGCCGGCCGTTCGCGCCGAGGACGTAGGCGACCACGTCGTCGGTCGAGATCCCGAGGATGTCCGCCTGCTGCAGAGCCGGCGCCAGGACCTCCTCGAAGTAGCTCTTGCGGTAGTCATCGAGCAGGCGCTCCCTGGCGCCCGGCGCGACGAACATCCCCAGACCGCGGCGCTTGTAGAGCACCCCTTCGTCGACCAGCCCCGCGAACGCCTTCTGCGCGGTCGCCGGGTTGATGCGGAACGTCGTCGCGAACTGTGTGGTGGACATGACCTGCTCCTCCTCCTTCAGCTCACCGGCGAGCACCTGCGCGCGGATCATCTGCGCGATCTGGAGATAGATCGGCTCGGGACCGTCGAACACCGGCTCACCCCCTTCGTTGGTTCGTTACTTGACTAATGAACCATACGCCATGCCGGCGCGCAAGGCCCTTCGTGGACGAAGAACGAGGGGCGGGGAAGCCTGCGCGATGTGCGCACGCTCCCCCGCCCCTCGTAGCGGTCGGTCGTCGGTCAGGCGTCGTCAGCGGCGTCCAGGGTCTGGAGCTCGGCCAGGTCGGCCGCTATCAGCTCGGCGATCTGGATCGTGTTGAGGGCTGCACCCTTGCGGAGGTTGTCGTTGCTGACGAACAGGACGAGGCCGCGACCGTCCGGGACGGACTGGTCCTGCCGGATGCGGCCCACCAGGGACGGGTCGATGCCGGCTGCCGCGAGCGGCGTCGGGACGTCGGCCAGCTGGACGCCGGGGGCGCCGACCAGGAGGGTGCGGGCCTCGTCCGGGGTGATCGGACGCGCGAACTCCGCGTGGATCGACAGCGAGTGACCGGTGAACACCGGCACGCGCACGCAGGTGCCCGCGACGGCCAGGTCGGGCAGGCCCAGGATCTTGCGGGACTCGTTGCGGAGCTTCTGCTCCTCGTCGGTCTCGCCCGAGCCGTCGTCGACCAGGTTGCCGGCCAGCGGGAGCACGTTGAACGCGATGGGCGCCACGTACTGCTTGGGGTCGGGGAGGTCGACGGCCCCGCCGTCGTGCACCAGGCCCTCGAGGTCCTGCCCGACGGCGGACCGCACCTGCCCCGCCAGTTCCTCCACCCCGGCGAGCCCGGAACCGGACACCGCCTGGTAGGTCGCCACGCGCAGCCGCTCCAGCCCCGCGGCCTGCGCCAGCGGCGAGAGCACCGGCATCGCGGCCATGGTGGTGCAGTTCGGGTTGGCGACGATGCCCTTGGCCGCCTCGCTGATCGCCTCCGGGTTCACCTCGGAGACGACGAGCGGCACCTCGGGGTCGAGCCGCCAGGCCGACGAGTTGTCGACGACGAGGGCACCGGCCTCCGCGAACCGCGGCGCGTGCTCGCGCGACGTGCCACCACCCGCGGAGAAGAGGGCGATGTCGATGTCGGCGAGGTCGTCCGTCGCGGTCGCGGCGAGGTCCTCCACCGGGACGTCGAACCCGGCGAACGGCAGGGTGCTCCCCGCGGAACGCGCGGACGCGAAGAACCGGACGGAGGCGACGGGGAACTCCCGCTCCTCCAGCAGGCGGCGCATCACGGCGCCGACCTGGCCGGTCGCCCCGACGACGGCGACGTGCACACCGTGGTCGTTGATCTGTGCCATGTCAGCGCCCCGTTCCCGCGTAGACGACCGCTTCGTCGTCGACGCCGTCGAGCTCGAACGCGGTGTGGACGGCGCGCACGGCGTCGTCCAGCGAGTCCTCGCGGGTGACCACCGAGATGCGGATCTCCGAGGTGGAGATCATCTCGATGTTGATGCCGGCGTCACGCAGCGCGCCGAACAGCCGCGCCGAGACACCGGGGTGCGACTTCATGCCGGCGCCCACGAGCGAGAGCTTGCCGATCTGGTCGTCGAACTGCAGGGAGTCGAAGCCCACCTCGCCCTGCACAGCGGTGAGGGCCGCCATGGTGGCCGGGCCGTCGCCGTCGGGCAGCGTGAACGAGATGTCGGTGAGGCCCGTCGCGGCGGCAGACACGTTCTGCACGATCATGTCGATGTTCGCGCCCGCGCCGGCCACCACCTCGAAGATGCGGGCGGCCATGCCCGGCACGTCCGGCACGCCGATGACGGTGATCTTGGACTCGGAACGGTCGTGCGCCACGCCGGAGATGATCGGGGCTTCCATAGGGTTCTCCTTCGACTTCTTCTCTGCCGCGACCACGAGCGTGCCGTCGTGGGCGCTGAACGAGCTGCGGACGTGCACCGGCACGTTGTACCGCCGCGCGTACTCGACGCTGCGCAGCGCGAGCACCTTCGCACCGCAGGCCGCGAGCTCCAGCATCTCCTCGTACGAGACCTGATCGATCTTGCGCGCGGCGGGCACGATGCGCGGGTCGGCGGTGAATATGCCGTCCACGTCGGTGTAGATCTCGCAGACGTCGGCGTTCAGACCGGCCGCGAGCGCCACTGCGGTCGTGTCGGAGCCGCCGCGGCCGAGGGTGGTGACGTCGTTCGTGGACTCGGTGACACCCTGGAAGCCGGCCACGATGGCGACCTGCCCCCTGTCCAGCGTCTCGCGGATGCGGTGGGGCACGACGTCGACGATCCGCGCCCGCCCGTGCACCGCGTCCGTGATGACGCCCGCCTGCTGGCCCGTGTAGGACTTGGCCTTCACGCCAAGGTTGGTGATCGCCATCGCGAGGAGCGACATGGAGATGCGCTCGCCGGCGGTGAGGAGGATGTCGAGCTCCCGCTTGGGCGGGAGCGGGGTGATCTGCTGTGCGAGGTCGAGGAGCTCGTCGGTGGTGTCGCCCATGGCGCTCACCACGACCACCACGTCGTTGCCCGCTCGCTTCGCCTCGGCGATCCGCTTCGCGACGCGCTTCACGCTGCGCGCGTCGCCGACCGAGGATCCACCGTACTTCTGCACGACAAGAGCCATGCGCCTGCCTTCCGTTGCCGGCCTCCGTCTCTTTCAACGGCCCGCCGGGTGGTTGGGTTTGCGAATCGATGGTACGACGGCGGGCATCCCGGGCGGCTGTGATGTTCACCGTGCGGGACGACGGGCCCTATCCGGCGAAGACGTCCCAGGCCAGGCGGGCGATCAGGGCACCCACCACGATGACGAACACCACGCGGACGAACTTCGAGCCCTTGGCCACCGCCATCCGCGCGCCGATGTAGGCCCCGATCAGGTTGGCCACGCCCAGCCCGAGGCCGAGGCTCCAGATGACTGCCCCGCTCGGCACGAAGAAGATCAGGGCGCCCGCGTTGGTCGCGAAGTTGACGATCTTCGCGATGGCCGACGCCGGCAGGAACGAGTACCCGAGGGCGCTCACGAGGCTGATGACCAGGAACGTGCCCGTCCCGGGGCCGAGCAGCCCGTCGTACGCGCCGATCAGCAGGCCGATCACGGCGGCGATCCGCTTGTGCCCGTTGCCGACCCACCGCAGGTTGTCGTGCTGGCCGACGTTCGGCTTGAGCAGGGTCCACGTCAGCACCCCGACGAGCACGATCAGGATCATCGGCTTGAAGAGCTGCTCCGGGATGTACGAGGCGCCGATCGCGCCGCCGAACGCTCCGGCCAGGGCCGCGAGCGCCATGGGGCCGGCGGTACGCAGGTCCGGCTGGACCCGCCGGTAGTAGGTGATGGCGCTGGTGGACGTGCCCATGATGCTGCCAAGCTTGTTGGTCGCCAGGGCCTGCACGGGGCTGATGCCCGGGACGAGCAGCAGCGCGGGCAGCTGGATCAGGCCGCCGCCGCCCACTACGGCGTCGACCCACCCGGCGGCGAGGCCGGCGAGCAGGAGGAGGACGATGGTGAGGAGATCAAGGTCGGGCACGGATGCATTGTGCTCGAACGACGGCTCGTCCTACATCGTCGTACCACGGCGGACGACGACGGGAGAGCCGTCGGCGACGAAGGCCGAGGCCGGTTCGGCGGTGAGGCTCTCGACGAACGCGCGGCCGTACACCTGCTCGACGTCGCACTCGAGGCCCGGGTCGGCGGCCTGCCAGACGTGCCAGCTCGGGTGCTCGACGCGGTACTCGACGGTGCCGCCGCCCCGCTGCGCGGCGTAGCCCCAGTAGTGCTCGGTGACGAACTGCTCCTGGGAGCCCTCGACGAGCGGCTGCGCGCTGCCCTGGGTGGTCGCCCGGACGTGGTGCCAGGCTCCGGCGTCGCGCCACGAGTACTCCACGACGCCGTCCGGCGTGTCGCGGTCGGGGGCGAGGTCGATCCGGTGCCGCATCGGCCGCGCCACGTACTTCTCGCCGTAGACGACGCGGGCGACGGCGGCCAGCGCCGGGCGCGGCACGATCTCCTTGACGAAGACGACGCCGCGCCGCCAACCGTCGTCCGCCCGGCGGCGCACGTAGAACCGCAGGTTGATCTCGTCGAAGTCCCGGTGGAACGGGACCGGGACGCCGAGCAGGCGGGTGTCGAGGAACTGGAACCCGACCACGCTGACGAAGTGCCGGCCGCCCCACGTGTCGAGCTCGACGCCACGCGGCACGAGCGGCCGCAGTACGGCGGGGTCCGCCTCGTAGTTGAGCATCACCAGCCGGCGCCACTGCGCCGCGAGGAACTTCCCGGTCCGCACCTCGGGGTCTGTCACGCGGGGAACGTACCAGCCTCGCGGCCCGCATGTCGGTGCCGACCCGTAGGGTGACCTCTTGTGTACGAAGGCGCGGTCCAAGACCTGATCGACGAGCTCGGCCGGCTTCCCGGCGTCGGGCCCAAGAGCGCGCAACGCATCGCGTTCCACCTGCTCGCGACCGACAACGACGAGGTCAAACGGCTCGTCGACGCGCTCAACGAGGTGAAGCTGCGCGTCCGGTTCTGCGAGCTCTGCGGCAACGTCGCGGAGTCGGAGCGCTGCCGCATCTGCCTCGACCCGCGGCGCAGCGACGACGTGATCTGCGTCGTGGAGGAGCCCAAGGACGTGGTCGCGATCGAGCGCACCCGCGAGTTCCGGGGCCGCTACCACGTGCTCGGCGGCGCCATCAATCCGATCGAGAACGTCGGCCCGGACGACCTGCGCATCAGCGAGCTCCTGGCCCGGCTCGCGGACGGGAGGGTGCAGGAGGTCATCCTCGCGACCGACCCGAACGTCGAGGGAGAGGCCACGGCGACCTATCTTTCCCGACTGATGGGTCACATGGAAATTACTGTCTCGCGGCTGGCCTCGGGTCTCCCCGTGGGTGGAGACTTGGAGTACGCGGACGAGGTGACGCTCGGTCGCGCGTTCGAAGGCCGCCGTGTCATCGGCAACGACAAGTAGGTGGGATCACGATGAGTGAGATAACCCCTGGGTCGGACCTCAGCGAGGTCGCAGACCAGGTGTCCGCACAGGCACGGACGTTCCTCTCGACGGTGACCCAGGTGGCGTCCGGAGGGATGCCGGGGGCGGAGCTCTCGCTGCTCGTGCTCGCGTCGTCCGACCTGCTGGCCGCGGGGGCGCGGCTCGCCGCGATCGTGGACGTGGTGCCCAAGGAACGCTACGAGCCCGACGCCGGGCCCGACACCGACCTCGACCCGCTGCGCGAGGCCCTGTCCAAGATGTTCGACGGCTTCGACGACTACACCGAGGTCGTGGACCCGGTACTCAGCGAGGACACCGGTTCGGCGTCGCTGTCCGGCGACCTCGCGTGCGTCGCCGAGGCGCTGGCCAAGGGCCTGCAGCACTTCGACAGCGGCCACGAGCTCGAGGCCCTGTGGTGGTGGCAGTTCTCCTACTTCTCGCTGTGGGGCGAGCGCGCGGCGTCCGCCCTGCGCGTGCTGCAGGGGCTGCTGGCGCACGTGCGCCTCGATGTGGAGGACGACGTAGCCGCCGAGGCGGAGTACGACGCCCTCCACTCCTGACCGAGTTCAGGCGACCCGGGTGCCCTGCGGCAGCTCGGCCGTCGGGATCCGTAGGCGGTTGACCGCCACGAGGACGCCCGCCGCGCCGAGCAGCAGGTCGAACCCGAGGCCCCACGGCCACACGAGCTGGTCGGTGACCTGGACCGGCTCCACCGGGGAGTCCGGCCGGGTTTCTCGGCCGTTCTCGTCGTACACGAACTCGCTGCACCAGTCCTGCGGGCCCGTGTTACCGGTCCGCGCGTACCGGACGCCGTACTGGAGCGTCGCGAGCATGTTTCCCTCGTTCGCCAGCGTCTCGACGTCGCCCCGGAGGGGCTGTGCGTCGGCGACCACGACGAACGGGTTCGGGGCCAGCAGCCACCAGGTGCGCTCGCTGTGCCACACGGGCATCTCGTGCGTCTGCCACTCGCACTCGGGTGCGGTGGTCTCCTCCCAGTCGTAGCCGGCCTCGATGTCCCAGACCTCGACCTTCTCTGTGGTGCTGGTGACGGGTACCAGCAGGCCGAACAGGATCGGCAGCGCCACGGTGATCGCGCCGATGGTCAGGTACGTCAGCACCGCCGACCCCGACGTCTTGCTCACCAGGGCAGAGAAGCCCAGCCCGATGGCGCAGACGACGCCCAGCACCAGCGCCAGCATGAGCACCGTGGTCAGCAGCGCGAACCAGTGCACGCCGCCCCCGAGCAGCGCCCAGACGAGGAAGGGGATGCTCGCGACGAGGAAGGCGAGCGCCGCGATCCAGGCGGCCGCGAGCTTGCCGAGCACTATCTCGGCGGGCGACAGCAGGGTGACCTGCAGCGTCGCGAGGGTGCCCGCGTTCCGGTCGCCGTTGATGGCGCCCGACGACAGGGTCGGCGCCACCAGCAGGCCCAGGAACAGCACGAACCCGACGACGATGCTGTAGACCGTCCCGCCGTACGAGACGCCCCCGGTCGTGGCCGTGTCGCCCGAGAGCATCTGGAACGCACCGGTGGTCAGCAGCGTGATCAGGCCGACCACCACGAACCAGACGATCAGCGCGGTCTTCCATCGTGTCGAGCGCACGCGCTGCCGCAGCTCCAGCACGGTCACGGTCCGCAGGCCGTGCCAGGACAGGGACCAGGTGCCGCGCCCGCGGGGTGTTCCGCCGTCGGCCGGCGCGGGTCCGGCGACCTCTACGTCAACGCTCATCGTCGCTCCTCCTCGAGGGCCAGGTAGGCCTGTTCCAGCACGCCGCCGGCCGGGGCGAGGCTCGACACCGCGACGCCGCCCTCGACGGCGGACCGCAGCAGCGCGGCGGCCGCGGCGTCCCCAGCCAGGTCGACGAGGACACCGGGCCCGTCTGCCTCCTTGCGATAGGCGGGACCGTTCTCGTCCAGCCAGGCCGCGAGCGCCACGGGGTCCAGGCCGGTCAGGCGCCACGCCCTTGGCTGGTCGCCGTCGGCCACGGACCGGGTGTCGACGGTGCGTCCGCGCGAGATGAACACCGCGTCGTCGGCCATCTCGTCGAGCTCGGTGAGCACGTGCGAGGAGACCAGGATCGTCTTGCCCTCGGCCGCGAGCTGCCGGAGCAGCACGCGCAGGTCCACCCGGGAGCGCGGGTCCAGACCTGAGGCGGGCTCGTCGAGGAGCAGGACGTCGGGGTCGTGCACCAGCGCGCGGGCCAGGCCGAGCCGCTGCTTCTGGCCGCGGGACAGGACGTGCGCGGGCTGGTCGGCCAGCTCGGAGAGGTGTACCAGCGCGAGCAGCTCGCTCGCGCGGTCCCGGCCGGCGGCTGCGGGGAGCCGGTACGCCGCCGCGACGGTCGTCAGCACCTCACGCGCCGTGAGGGAGTCCCAGGTGCCGAACACGTCGGGCATCCAGCCGGTCCGCGAGCGGGCCGCGTAGTTCTCGGTGACCGGGTCGGCACCGGCGATGCGGATGCTCCCCGCATCGGGCGCCAGGAGACCGGCAAGCATGAGCAGAAGGGTCGTCTTGCCCGACCCGTTGGGTCCGATGAGCGCGGTGACGCGGCCCGGTGCGGCGACCAGGTCGACGTCGGCCACCGCGTGCACCGGACCGAACGAACGCCGCACGCCGTGCGCGCGGATACCACCGTCTGGTGTCATGTCGGGACACTAGCGCGGCCAAGGCCCTGCGGCCGTCAGCCCCGGGGATGAGTCCGGTGTCAGGTCCGGCGCGCCTTGCCGGAGACGTCCAGCAGGCCTCGGTCTCCGAAGGCGACATTCTGGTCGACCAGCACGGCCACGTCCTCGCCGGAGAACCGCAGCTCCAGGCGCAGCTCGAACGGTGTACCGAGGAAGATCATCCGGCCGCGCAGTGTCAGCTCGTCGGTCCAGGCCGCCGCGGTCGCCACGTCGGCCGGCGCACCCAGGAACGCGCTGGTTCCCGGGCTCCACTCCTCATAGCCGAACGGCACCACATGGTCCACACCTTCGACCGTGAAGGTCACCTCGGTCCGGCCGTCCGCGCCGCGACCGAGAGTGAGAGCGGTGAAGCCCCGCGGGTTCGGATCGAGGTCGTAGGTCACGCCGAGGAGTGAGTCCTCGACCGGGGTGGACTCCGCCCCGGCCTGCGTGCGCAGCGCGAGCTCCAGCGGGGCCTCCTCCTCTGGCGTCGCGGCCTCGGCGTCCGCCGGCGTGGCCCAGGCGTCGTCGCGCAGGAACGCGTCCCATACCGCCTCCGGCACCGACGGCAGGTCCGACAGACCCGACGTCGTGATGATCACCATGTCCCTCTCCGGCCAGACCAGGATGTACTGACCGAACGCGCCGTCGGCCCGGTAGGCACCGTGCTGGCACTGCCAGAACTGGTAGCCGTAGCCCTGGCTCCAGTCGGGTGAGTCGCTCGGGCCGTTCTCGACCTGCTTCACGGTCGCTGCCGCCACCCACTCGGCCGGGACGAGCTGCTTCCCCTCCCAGACACCGCCCTGCAGATAGAGCTGGCCGAACGCGGCCATCTCCTCGATGGTGATCGAGAGGCCGAACCCACCCGTGTCGATGCCGTCCGGGTCCTGCTCCCACGTGGCGTGCGTGATGCCGAGCGGCGCCAGCAGGCGCGGCGTCAGGTAGTCGAGCAGGCGCTCGCCCGTCAGCCGGTGCAGGATCGCCGAGAGCAGGTAGGTCGCCCCGGTGTTGTAGACGAAACGCGTACCCGGCTGGTGCTTCACCGGCTGCGCCAGGATCGCGCGGGCCCAGCCTGCGCCGGGCAGGGAGATCGTGCGGTTGATGCCCTCCATGGTCGAGGCGCTGTGGCCCGTCGTCATGGTCAGCAGGTCGCGTACGCGCATGGCGCGGAGGTGCTCGCCCGGGTCGGCGGGAGCGTCGTCCGGCAGGAGGTCGAGCACGGCGTCGTCCACCGTCAGGAGCCCCTCGTGGACCGCGATCCCGACCGCCGTCGACGTGAAGCTCTTGCTCACCGAGAACATCGTGTGCGGCCGGTCGGCGGTGTGCGGATGCCACCCGGCCTCCGCGATGACGCGGCCGTGCCGCAGAACCAGCGCGCCGTGCACGTCCTCGATGCGGTCGAGGCTGTCGATCAGGCGCCGCACCGCTGCAGGCTCGACACCCTCGGCGAGCGGGGTGGACCGGGGCAGGATCCGAGACATGCGGGGCACGATACCCGGGCCAGGCCTCAGTCCGGCAGCCGGGGTCGGGTTGCAGCGCGGGGCGTGCCAGACTCCCTGGCATGCCCCGCGACCTGCGCGCGCTGCCCAAGGCGAACCTGCACCTGCACCTGACGGGGTCGATGCGGCCGTCGACCGCCGCCGAGCTGGCTACCGGCTACGGGCTGCCGGCGCTCCCCACCGTGGCGATCGAGCCCGGCGTGGTGCACGGCTGGGACGTGTTCCAGGCCCGGTACGACACGGCCCGCGCGGCGGTCCGCTCGGCCGAGGACATCGCGCGCGTGGTCCATGAGGCAGTGGAACAGGATGCCGCCGACGGCGTCGGCTGGACCGAGCTGCAGGTCGATCCGACGTCCTACGCGGAATGGCTCGGGTCGCTGGAGGCTGTGGTCGAGGCACTGCTCGACGCCGCTCGCGGCCTGCCGGTCGGCGTGATCCTCGCGGCGAGCTGGGGCGCGGAGCCCGCGCACGCGGAGCGGATCGCCGGGCTCGCGGTGAAGTACGCGCCGGACGGCGTGCTGGGCTTCGGGCTCTCGAACGACGAGCGACGTGGCCGCGTCAGCGACTTCGTCCCGGCCTACCGGCTGGTGGCCGACGCCGGGCTGGCACGCGTACCGCACGCCGGGTTCTACGAGGGCGCGTGGCACGTGCGTGACTGCGTCGAGCTGCTGGGCGCCACACGCATCGGGCACGGGCTGACGGCGCTCGAGGACCCGTCGGTGGTCGCGCTCCTCGCCGAGCGCCAGGTGACGCTCGAGGTGTGCCCGACGTCGTACCCGCCGTTCGGCGTCACGCCCGCCCTGACCGCGGTGCCGGCGTTGCTGGCAGGCGGCGTCCCTGTCGCCCTCGCGAGCGACGACCCCCTGCTGTTCGGGGTCGGGGTGCTGGGCCAGTACGAGATCGTGCGGGAGGTCTGCTCCGACGCAGAGCTCGCGGTCATCGCTGCGGCCTCGGTCCAGGCGTCGCACGCGCCGACCGGCCTGCGGCGGCAGCTGCTCGACGGAGTCCGGGGCTGGCTTGACGGCTGACCTTCGACAGGCCGCGTGTCAGAGCAGCAGCTCTCCCACCACCTCGTCGAACAGGATGTTCCCCGTCCTGCGGAAGCCGCAGCGCAGGTAGAACTCCTCGGGCCCGTCCGCACCCGGGACCCACAGGACGGAGATGCGGTCGAGCCCGCGACGCCGGGCCTCCTCGGCGACCTGCTCCACCGCGAACCGGCCCACCCCGCGCTTCCGCGCCTCGCGTGCCACGTTGAGTCGCCAGATCCCTGCCCGGAACTCCGGGATCTCCTCGTCCGGGTTCCAGTTCGCCATCACGAAGCCGACCACCTCGTCGCCGTCGAGGACCACCCTTGGCCATGCGGTGGGATTGACGTACGCCTCGGCGACCGACCAGGCGACCGGCGCCACGGGCTCCTTGTCGGGTGGCTGAGGTGGCAGCTGCATGGCCGCGAAGAGATTGTCCGTCGTGAGCTCGGCGATCCGGAGGTTGGCCATGGACCGACTGTGCCACGAGCCACCGACACCCGACGTGTGGCGGACTCGGCGGATCAGCCCGCCAGGGCAGCGCCCGATGGATCACCGATCAGCCGTCGGAAGGCCTCTTCCGCGAGGATCCACGCGCGTTCCCGGGCCTCGCCCGTTCCCGGTGGCCTCGAGTCCGGCAGCATCGCCTCCGCCGTCCGCAGCTCCGCCTCGACGAACTCCAGGAGGGCGTCCTGCACCACGATCGAGCCCATCTCCCGGGTGCGCGACTTCCGACCGATCAGCTCGTCGACGAGCGCGCCGAGACCCTCGGGAAGCGCGGATTCCGCCGCGAGCGTCGGCAGATCCATCGGGGGCGGTGCGGTGGTCTCCCGCAACCTCATCCAGCGCAGCGTGACAGCCGGACGCAACGCGTAGAAGAACTTCTTTGCCACACCGCTCGAGGCCAGCAGAGCCAGGTTGTTCCTGGCCACATGCACGTAGTGCTTCCTCAGCGCGTCCTGGTCCACGACGTCCTCGGCCAGAGCCAGCAGATCGTCGCGGAAAGCCACGTCACCGCGATAGACGATCGGCGAGCGCAGCCACTCCCCCACCGTCGCGTTGCCGTTGACCATCAGTCCGAGGGCCTTACGGACGTCCCAGCCGTTGACGTCGAAGACCTTGTCGAGGGGCGTCTCGATCACGTCGCGCCGCGTGCGCAGGCTCAGATAGTCGCGGGCGCGGTGCACATAGAAAAAGCGGCAGTCGTAGTCCGAGTCCGGCGACGGGAATCCCCAGGCGCGGCTACCACTCTCGATCGCCCACAGCACTCTGACGTCGTGCTCTTTCTCGACACGGTCAAGGCGCGCGTCGATGGCACGGACGACGTCCGGATCCATCGAGCCAGGGATGTTGCGCATGCATGGAACGTAGCGGCGGAGCGACGGTGGAGTCGCGATCTTTTCGAACCGGCCGACCCGTCCAGCGACTCAGCCCCGAAGCCGGTCCCTGGCCTCCATCACGGCGTCGTCGAAGTCGCGGACCATGCGCCCCGCCGCCTTGGCCAGCGCGGGGTTGGCGGCGTCGATCGCCGAGGCCTCCGCGTCCGCGTCGCCGAACAAGCGCGCCTTCTCCGCCATCATCCAGTGCTCCGCGGTGCGATAGCGGTCGCCGTCCACGACGAACGGCGCCTCGAACCACTGGCTCAGGCTGCCCCTACCGGGACTCCCGTCGGGCTCGGGCGCATGACCCCAGAAATGTAGGTACTTGACGGCGGTTCCGGCCTCGACCAGAGCCCGTAGCTCCCCCACGGAACGGGCGGACGCGGGCGGGTGGGTGACGTCGTCGGGCATGGACGGAAGTGTGCCAGGAGCCTCTGACATGCCTGTCCGATGATGGTCAGTCCGCGACGACCTCGACCTCGTAGCCGTCGCCGTTCTCCAGGTAGGCGGCGTAGTGGTCCGGTCCACCGGCGTGCGGATGCCGGTCGGGGAACAGGAGAGCCCAGCCGTGCTCCGGCGCCGCCGCGACCAGCCGGTCCACCTCGTCGCGCGTGCCGCCGTGGAACGCGAGGTGGTTGAGGCCCGGAGCGAGCCGGTCATGGGTATCGGCGGCCAGGGCAGGGCTCTGCTCGACGACGACGTAGGTGCCGTCGAGAATCCAGCTCAGGCCGGCGCCCCACCGCTGGTGCTCCGTGTAGCCGAGTGCTGTGAGGAGCCAGCCCCATGACCGCTCCGCGCGATCGAGGGACGGGACCCACAGCTCGACGTGGTGCAGGCGGCCACGACTCACGGGGCAGCCGCCGCGATGACCCGGGTGAGGCTGCGGTGCAGCACCTGGAGCTCCTCGGTGGACATGCCCAGCCGCGTCATGATCGCCGGCGGCACGAGCAGCGCCTGTTCGCGCAGCGCGCGGCCCTCCTCCGTGAGCTCGACGGCGAGCGCCCGCTCGTCGCGGGGATCGCGGCGGCGCGTCACGTAGCCGATCGCCTCGAGCCGCTTGAGCAGGGGTGACAGGGTGCCGGGGTCGAGCTGCAACAGCCCGCTGAGCTGCTTGACGGACAGCGGCGACCGCTCCCACAGGGCAAGCATGACCAGGTACTGCGGGTGCGTGATACCCATCGGTTCGAGCAGCGGCCGGTACAGCGCGATGACGCTGCGCGAGGCGACGGCGAGCGCGAAGCAGACCTGGCGGTCGAGAGCCAGGAGGTCGTCGGCGGCTGCGGCGTCGGGCTGTGATGTGGCGGTCATGTCGCTCCTCTCGGATATTGACCAGACTAACAGTTTGTGTGCAAACTATTGGTACACCAAGCAAATGGAGGAACGAGATGCGCGACCGCGACGGTCTGACCCTCGGATACCGCTTCAAGTGGCGGCTCAACTGGCTGCTCCTGACCGTGGCCGGACCCGCCCAGCAGGCGGACGACACTGACCCCCGACGCCGTATGGAGCGTGAACGCGCCGCACTGGTGGCGCAGCTCCGGGCCGAGCGGGCCCAGGGCTGAACTCAGTGCCCTGCGGCGATCAGCAGGTCCCGGGAGAGCGGCGCAAGGGGGTAGCTCGCGACCGGGTCGGCAGGATCGATCCACACCAGCTCCTCGAGCTCTGCCCGGACGGCGATCTCGGTGCCTGGCCGCAGACGCACCCGGTAGGCGTGCGCGTCGACGATGTGGTCGGGCTCGTTCGCGGCCGGCGCCCCGAACCTGCCGATGCTCTCGATGTCCGCCGGCTCGAGCCGCAGGCCCACCTCCTCCTCGAACTCGCGGACCAGCGCGGCCAGTGGCTCTTCACCCGGCTCGATCTTGCCGCCGACCTGCATGAACGTCTGCGTACCTCGCTTGCGGACGAGCAGGTGCCGCCCGTCCGACCGCTCGACGACCGCCGCGACGATGCGCAGCGTCGTGATCGGACCGACGGCGTCGTCCCCGCTCACGACTGCTCGACTATCTCTTCGATCACCGTTCCACCCAGGACCTTCACGACGAGCGGCACGCCGACCATGCCGGCCGACGCGATGTCCGGGTCGTCGGCGGACGGCTCGTCGTAGAAGTCAGGCTCCCCGGCCGGGGCGACCGCCGTTCGAGGCGCGCTCGCGCCCGCGTCCGCGGTGGTCCCACGGGACTCGGGGGCGGCACCGCTCGCGGCTCGCGCCCGGCGCTCGTTCGCCTGCCGCAAGGCCTCGCGTGCACTGCCCGCCCCGGACAGGGAGGCTGGCGCCGGTGCTGAAGCTTGTGCCGGGGCCTGGTCCTCGTAGACCGGCTCGGGCTCCGGCATGTCGTAGTCAGCGGGAGGTTCGGTCGCGCTGGCCCCCGAGAGCCAGGCCTCGTCGGCCGCGCTCGCCGCCGCTGGCGGGCGAGCGGCAGGCCTGGACGGCTCCGGGCGACCAGCCTCGGGACCTGCCGGCCGGGGCCGAGAAGGCTCGGGACGCTCGGCGACCGCGACGCTCCCCTGGGTCGATGCCGGAGCCAGCGCCGCCGACCCGCCGGACGAACCGCCGCCGACCGCACTCGTCGCGGTGACACCCACGACGGCCACCGCATCGGCCGACGCGGACGTGGCGGACACCGTGGCCGAGGCCCCGCCGGGAGGCGTGACGTCGGGCCAGTCGGGCGCCGGAACAGTGGCCGGCGCCGGCGCCTCGCCGCTGGGCTGGTCCGACCCGGGACCCACGCCGCCCTCGGTCTGGCCGCCACCCGACGACGCCCCGACCGACGGGCCTCCGCCGGAGGTTCCACCGCCGGACGCCGCGCCGCCGCCGGACGGCCCCTCGTCGAGAGTCGCCTCGACCCGGACCCGGATGCCGAGCGTCTGGTAGACCGCCTCTTCCACCGCGCTGGTGTGCCGTGCGTTCGAGAACGTGCGGGCCAGGCCGGGGGCCGCGAAGCCGAGCTTCAGCGTGTTGCCCTCCAGGGAGGCGACCTGTGCGTTAGGGCCCACGAGCGACCAAGTCACACGCGCAGCGGCGAGCGAGCCGAGCACCTCCGGCCAGCGCCGCCGGACCGTCTCCGTCGTGACGGCCGACTCCGCAGTGGGTGCGGCCTGTGCCGACGCCGGGACAACCGGCTCCGGTTCTGCGGCCGCCGCTGGCGCGGGTGCGTCCTCGACCGCCGGCGCCGGCGCCGGCTCGGGTGCTGGCTCGGGTGCGGCAGCAGGAGTGACCGGAGCAGCCTCAGGTGCGGGGCGAGCCGGCTCCGTCGCAGCGGACTGACTTGGTTCGCCCCGCTTCTTGCGCGCGTCGAGCACTGCACGCGCGGCAGCCGCCCCGGCAAGCCCGCCCGCCGTCGGCTCCTGCGGGGGCGTGCCACCCGATGCTGCGCCGACCGATGCCGTGCCCTGTCCCGGTCCGGGTGCGGCCGGGGCTGCTCCGGTAGCGACGATCCCGCCACGCTCGAGCCGGTCGATACGCGCGGCGAAGCCCGCGGCACCGTCGTCAGCTCCGGGCAGGAGCAACCGAGCGCACAGCAGCTCCAGGTGCAGACGCGGTGACGTGGCGCCGGTCATCTCGGTGAGAGCCGCGTTCACGAGGTCGGCGGCCCGGGAGAGCTCGGCGACCCCGAGGCGTCCGGCCTGGGTTCGCATGCGGTCGAGCTGGTCGGTCGGGATGCCCCGGAGGACGGCACTGGCAGCGTCGCCCGAGACGCCGATGACGATGAGGTCACGCAGGCGCTCCAGCACGTCCTCGACGAACCGGCGCGGCTCGTGCCCCGTCACGATGACCTGGTCGACCACCCGGAAGATCGAACCGCCGTCGCGTGCCGCGAGCGCGTCGACCACGTCGTCCAGCAGGGTCGCGTGCGTGAAGCCGAGCAGGCCGACCGCGAGGTCGTAGTCGACGACCGCGTCCGGGGCGCCTGCGATGAGCTGGTCCATCACGGACAGGGAGTCGCGTACCGAACCGCCGCCCGCACGCGTGACCAGCGGGAGCACTCCGCTCGTCACCTCTACCTGCTCAGCGGCGCAGAGCTGCTCGAGGTACGGGGACAGCACGTCCGGCGGGACGAGCCGGAACGGGTAGTGGTGGGTCCGTGACCGGATGGTGCCGATCACCTTGTCCGGCTCCGTGGTCGCGAAGATGAACTTGATGTGCGGCGGTGGCTCCTCGACGATCTTCAGCAGCGCGTTGAAGCCCTGCGGCGTCACCATGTGCGCCTCGTCGAGGATGAAGATCTTGTACCGGTCGCGAGCCGGCGCGAACGTGGCGCGTTCACGCAGGTCACGGGCGTCGTCCACACCGTTGTGCGACGCCGCGTCGATCTCCACCACGTCGAGCGAGCCGGAGCCGCCGCGCGCCAGCTCGACGCACGAGGGGCACTCGCCGCACGGGGTGTCGATCGGCGACTCGGGCGTGTTCTTCGCGCAGTTGAGCGTGCGGGCGAGGATGCGTGCCGACGTCGTCTTTCCACAGCCTCGTGGACCGCTGAAGAGGTAGGCGTGGTTCACCCGCCCGCTGCGCAAGGCCTGCATGAGGGGGCCCGTGACGTGGTCCTGGCCGATGACCTCGGCGAACGTCTCGGGCCTGTAGCGGCGGTATAGGGCGGTGCTCACCCCCGCAACGATAGACGGCCTCACTGACACGTGGAGGACAGCCCTCCACAGGTTTGATCAGGGGCCGTTACCGACCGGCCGATGCCCGGTCCTGCCGCCGTACACGCAGCTTCATGATCAGCCCGGGAATGCCGACTCCCAGCAGGACCGGGACGGCCGCCATGATCCCGACCCAGAGGACGATCGCGAGGTAGCCGAGCGCGGACTTGGACGAGTCGGCGTCCGCCTGGGCGAGGAACACGACACTCACCACGGCCGCGACCACGACGAGCACCGCGATGACCACCGCGCCCCAGACCAGGATGTTGGCCCACCGCCGGTAGCTGACGCTGATCTCGCGCACCTGCGGTGGCGCGTACCCCTGCGGGGCGCCGGGCGTCTGTGCGTAGTAAGGGCCTGGCTGCTGATCCGTCATGGGTGTACTTCTACCACCTCACGGACCAGCAGCCGGCACCTCATCGTCTGAGCGCCCGCCGCGCCAGCCCGTTCCCCAGCCACTGCACGGCCTGGACGATCACCACGATGATCACCACGACGACGGCGGTCACCGCCCAGTCGTACTGCTGGTAGCCGTTGACGATCGCGAAGTCGCCCAGCCCACCGGCGCCCAGGTACCCGCCGATCGCGGACATGTCGAGCACACCAACGAACAGGAAGGTGTAGCCGAGGATCAGGGGGGCGAGCGCCTCCGGTACCAGCACCGTCCGCACGATCCGGAAGGGCGACGCGCCCATGGCCCGAGCGGCCTCGACCACTCCCGGGTCGATCGAGACGAGGTTCTGCTCCACGAGCCGCGCGAAGACGAACGTCGCCATGAAGCACATCGCGAAGGTGAACGCCTCGATGCCGATCGTCGAGCCGATGACGGCACGGGTCAGCGGCCCGAGCGCCACCAGGAAGATGATGAAGGGTATGGGCCGCACCACGTTGACGGCGACGTTCAGCACCGCGAACACCACCCCGTTACCGAGCAGGTTCCCGGGTCGGGTCAGGTACAGCCCGAGGCCGAGGGCGAGCCCGAGGAAGCCGCCCACGAGCAGCGTGATCAGCACCATGTACGCGGTCTGGCCGGCTGCGTCCCAGAGCAGCGGCGTCAGTTGATCCCAGCTCACAGCTCGTTCCCTTCCGTGTATCCGGTCGGCCCGCCGAACGGCCCGCCACCGAGCCGGGGCCGCCTCGGCGCCCGCAGGTCCGGTGTGTCACCCCGGTCGGCACTCGGTGTTTCTTCCTGCCGGACGACGCCGCCCGCTGTCACCTCACGCGGATGTGCGGCGGTCCCGTGGTCGTCCACCCAGGTGACGTCGCGGAGCGCCGTAACAGCCGCCTCGACGGCATCCGCCTGACCGACGAGCTCGACGGTCAGCGACCCGTACGGCCGCTCCGCGACCTCCGTGATGCCACCGAAGACGACGGTCCCGTCGACGCCGTGCTCACGCAGCGTGCGCGTGAGTCCCGCCGACGAACCCGCTACCTCGTCCACACCCACCGTCACGATGTGCCCCGCGTGCCGCGTACGCAGGCGCGCCAGCACCTCGGCCGACGGCCGGTCACGCAGCGCGGTGGCGACGAACCGCCGGGTCACGTCGTGGGCGGGGGCGCTGAACACCTGGTACACCTCGCCCACCTCGACGACCCGACCGCGATCCATCACGGCGACGCGGTGACAGATCGAGCGCACGACGTCCATCTCGTGCGTGATGACGACCACGGTGACGCCGAGCTCCCGGTTGACGCGCTGGAGCAGGTCCAGCACGTCGCGCGTGGTCTCGGGGTCGAGGGCCGACGTGGCCTCGTCCGCGAGCAGGATGCGTGGGTTCGTGGCGAGGGCTCGCGCGATACCGACGCGCTGCTTCTGCCCGCCCGACAGCGCGGACGGGTACACGCCCGCCTTCTCCGAGAGACCGACGAAGTCGAGCAGCTCGGCCACCCGAGCCTCCCGCCGCGCGCGCGGCCAGCCTGCCACCTCGAGCGGGTACGCGACGTTCCCCGCGACGGTCCGGGAGGCGAGCAGGTTGAACTGCTGGAACACCATCCCGATCCCGGCCCGCACGGGGCGCAGCCGGGCCTCGTTCAGGGCGCCGAGCGCGACACCGTCGACCACGACGTCGCCCCCTGTGGTGCGCTCCAGCGCGTTGATCAGCCGGACCAGGGTGGACTTGCCGGCACCCGACTGACCGATGACGCCGAAGATCTCGCCCTCGCGGATGTCGAGCGTGACATCGTCGACTGCACGCACCTCGGCGCCCCGCCCGCGGCCCGGGAACACCTTGGAGGCGCCCTCGAACCGCACGATGCTGCCGACGGCAGCTCCGGTCGCGGCAGACATCAGGAGGCGTCCGCCTCGATACCGGCCAGGATCTCCTGCAGCTCGGAGGCCGGGTTGTCCTTGATGACACCGGTGCCGCCCGAGGCCTCGAGCACGCCCTCCTCGACCTCCGGGGAGTGGTAGATCTCGATGAGCTGCTGGAACACCTCGTTGTCGGCGTCGGCCGCCCGCGCCACCCACACGTTGATGTACGGCTCGGCCGCGGACGAGTCCGGGTCGTCCGAGAAGATGGCGTCCTCGGCGGTCAGGTCGGCGTCGCCCACGAAGTCGTTGTTGATGATCGAGGCGTCGACGTCCTGCAGCGCGAGCGCCGTCTGGGCGGCGTCGACCGGGGTGACAGTCACGCGTGACTCGTCCTCGAGGATGTCGGCCGGCGTGGAGAACGCGCTGCCGCCGTCACGCAGGGCGACGAGCCCGGCCTCCTGGAGCACGAGCAACGCCCGAGCCTGGTTGGTGGCGTCGTTGGGGATCGCGATCTCGCCGCCGTCGGGGATCGCCTCGACGCTGTCGTGCTTCTGGGAGTACAGGCCCAGCGGGTAGACGGCGGTCGCGCCGATCGGCGTGAGGTCCTGTCCCGAGGCCGTGTTGTAACCCGCGAGGAACTGCAGGTGCTGGAACTGGTTGAGATCGAGGTCACCGTCGGTCAGGCCCTGGTTGGGCAGCTGGTAGTCGCTGAAGTTCACGAGCTCGACGGTGATGCCCTCCTCCTCGGCCAGGCCGGTGAAGGTGTCCCAGTAGTCGTCGCCGGAGTTGACGACGCCGATGCGTACTGGGTCCTCGGCGGTGCCGGCGGCGGCCGTGGCGTCGTCCCCTGCGCCGCAGCCGCTCAGGGCGAGGGCGGTGACGGCGGCGAGGCCGGTGGCCAGGACAGAGGTGAAGCGAGACATGGGTGGTCCTCTCAAGGGCGCACGGGCGCGGGTATGCCTGTGCTCAGGATGCGTGGGGTCTGCGTCTGACGCAGGCCGAGGGATGACGGCGGGCCACGGCCATCAGCAACGTGGCGAGCTCGGAGGAGTTCGAACGGCCCTCAGCGGGCCGGGGGACAGAACGGCGCTCTCAGCGCTCGCACATTCGCGCGCCGCGCACGTGAGCGCGACACATGGCGTCGCGACAGGTGCGCGACGTCGTTGCTGCGGTACAGGTGCGGGTCATACGGACATCGTGCGCCACTGCACGACGTCGAGGCGAATCGCCTCGGGGTAAATCCCACGATGCGGAACGAATACCATCCACATGGTGGAGGAGCCGCTGAATCCCGGGCGCTAAAGGACCCCCCGCACACCCACCAGAGCTCACTTACCCTTGCTGCCTTCCGGCCCTGGGGGAGTTCGGCGAGGTGGTGCCGTACGAGGGGTCTGCCCCCAGCCTAACCGATCCGAACACCCCGGCCCAACCAGGCAGAACCCGCTGTACTCGACCTCACAGCCGCGCCGCACGCTCCGATTCGTTGTCCGAGCACGGCGTCCGGTATCCTCGACAGGCCGCGCCAGACTTCGGTCCTGTGGCCGCGCGCCGCCTCGGCGAAGCGCGAGGAGGATTCGCCTAGTGGCCTATGGCGCACGCTTGGAAAGCGTGTTGGGTTAACGCCCTCGGGGGTTCGAATCCCCCATCCTCCGCAGTGCGCAAGGGCCCGGAACCATTGGAATTCCAACGGTTCCGGGCCCTTCGTCATGTCCCTCGGGGTTCGCTCCCCCAGACGATCGACTACGTCATGACCGCCATTCCGCGCGGTAGTCCGGGTGATCGGCGAACACCATGGCGTGGGCCAGCACTGCGACCTGGAGTCCGGCGAACAGGTTCCTGGTCACTGCGGCTTCGTCCACGCGTCCGCTGTCCGACGCCTTGGCCAGGACCCGGCCAAGCTCCTCGTACGTCTCGACGATGGTCCGCTTGGCCGCGATGTCCACGAGGACCCGCGTCGCACTCCAGCGGTCGATGTGCCGCTGCTGCTCCGGAAGGAACGGGGCGGCCACCGCGGGCTCGCCATGAGCCTCGCCCGGAGGTGAAGAGGCACTGTCGGCCGCTCGTGCGATCGACTCGTCCTCATCCAGTCGTGCAATCAGGAACTCGGTGATGGTCATGCCACCGATCCTTCCACGCGCGACGTCGGCGGCCTGAGCCGCGCAGTTCGCCGGCGCGTCACGTGGCGTTGTGGACGTGCTCACCTCTGTCTGGTCGGGTGAGCGTGCACCAGTTCCCTGACCTGGAGGAGAGCCCATGTCCACCACTCCTGGCACAGCCGGAGTCTCCCGCCGCACGATACTGACGGCCGCAGGCGCAGCGGCAGCAGGCGCCCTCGGCGCCTCCACCGCACTGGCCGGCCCGGCCTCCGCCCGGACCGCAGGGGCGGGCCGGCCGGTGATCGGCCGCGCACGGGGCGGGCTGCTGCACGCGATGAGCTTCAACGTCCGCTACGACCGGGAGGGCCAGACCCGGCCCGGCGAGCCCGACTACTGGCCGGAGCGCGCGCCGCTCACCACGGCGTTCCTGGCGCTGGAACAGCCGACCGTCCTGGGGGTCCAGGAGGTGGAGTTCAACCAGCTCTCCGCCGTCGAGGCCGGGCTCGGACGCGGCTACAAGATGGTGGGGTTCGGGCGCGACGGCGGTGCGGCCGGCGAGTACTCGGCGATCTTCTACGACGCGCGGCGCCTGACCGTGAAGTGGTGGGACCAGTTCTGGCTGTCCGACACCCCGAAGGTCATCGGCTCGGCCACCTGGGGCAACACCGTGACCCGCATCGTCACCTGGGCCGAGTTCCACGACAGCGCGACCGGCCGCGACTTCCTGCACATCAACTCGCACTTCGACCACCAGGCGGAGAACGCGCGAGTGCGCAGCGCCCAGGTGGTCCGCGACCAGGTCGCGGAGACAGGCCTTCCCGTCGTCTTCACCGCCGACTGCAACGCGGCGGCCGAGGGCTCGGCGGCGTACGACGTCCTGGTCACCGAGGGCGGCCTCCAGGACACCTGGCTCGCCGCCGACCGGCAGCTCACCCCGTACGCGGGCACGTTCCCCAACTACGGGACGCCGAACCCCGACGGCGCGCGCATCGACTGGATCCTCGCGTCATCCGGCGTCGAGGTTCGTGCGGCGGCGATCAACACGTGGACCCGCGACGGCCGCTACCCGAGCGACCACACCCCGGTCCAGGCGCTGCTGAAGCTCTGACTGCGTCCGCGAGGTAGAGCGTCTGTCCGCCCCCGCCGATGCCGTTCGCAGACAGGGCCGGACAGACGCTCTACCTCGGCGTCGCAGTGTGCGCGAGGTAGAGCGTGTGTCGGTCTACTTCGTGGAGCTGCGGCGCGTGAACAGCGCCGCGCCGACGCCGGCCGCGCCGACCACGATCCCGGCCACGCCGAGCCAGCGACCCACGGGGTCCACAGCCGGAGCGTCGTCCGCGACAGCGCCCGCGGCGTCGGCACCAGCGGCGTCGCCCGACGCCGCCGCGTGGTGGTGCCCGCCCTCCGCCTCCGCGGCGGTCGTCGTGAACGCGGGTGCGGGGGCCTCCGGCTCCTTGCCGTCGTCGGCGACGAGGTCGTCCCAGTCGACGACCGAGCCGTCGGTGTAGGTCTGGTGGGCGGGGAGCACTATCTCGGTGCCCTCCTCCGGCAGCGCCCCGACCCGGACGGCGAACTCCTGGTACTCGTGCGGCGGAACCTCGTTGCCCTTCTCGGCGGTCCAGGTGATCCGCGCCGGTGCCTCGTCGACCGTCGCGCCCTCGACCTCGAACGGCTCGTCCAGGGGGCGCACCTCGACCTCCACGTCCCAGCCGGGAAGGGTACGCGGGGTGACACTGAGGAACGGGGTGTCGGTGGGCAGGTCCACCACGAGCTTCTCGGTCGACGCACTGTCCGACTCCGTCGGCACGCGGAACGTGAGGCTGGCGTAGCTCTCGGCGGCGGTCGTGTCGGGGTTCACCGTCACGTGGGCGTAGGCCACGGTGGGCAGCAGCACCAGGACGGCGGTTGCGGGGACTGTCGCGAGGGCGCGGCGGGCAGGCAGGCTGGAGCGATTCATGTTCTTGTTCCTTCGGGTGCGGCGGGTGGCATGAGCAGGGCGCGCGGCGACGCACCACCCGCCCGACGCCGTCAGGCCGCGAGGTACGTCAACCGGGCCGACGACGGCGGCCCGCGCTCCGGCGCCACGTGCACGTCCGCGGGCGCACCGGGGCGCTCGGAGACCGCCGGCACGGGGGCCCGCCGGGCCACGGCCAACCGGAGCGGCGCCACCGAGAGCGGTCGGACCAGCCATGATGCGAGCAGCCAGACGCCGCGCTCGACACCCACGAGCAGCCCGACCGACACGACGGTCGCCAGGGCGTGCCAGGCGAGCATCCCCGGACCCATCCCTGTGGGCGCGGCCCCGACGCACGGCCCGTGCGCGAGCGGCCCGGTGAGCGGGGCTGCCAGGTGGGCGTGCACCGCGGCGTCGGGCAGCATGGACGGCGCGCACGCGCCGCCGAGGAACGAGAGGGTCTGGTGCAGTGCGTACTGCCCGAGGCCCGCGAGGGCGAGGCCGCCCGGCCAGCGGACCTGCCGCCGCACGGCCAGCGTAGACACGACGAGCAGCAGGGCGCCGGGCAGGGCGACCAGCTCGGCGGGCGGGAGGTGGCCGCCTGCCTCGAAGTGCGCGGTCAGCGCAAGGGCGAGCACGACCACCGTCCACAGGAGCGCGCGGCCGAAGCCCACGGCGCCTGCGGACGGGTTCAGCACAGCAAGGACCCTAGCCCGCTCGATCAGCGAGCAGGCGTGACCGGCTCGTCACCGGTGGTCTCCCGGACACCGATCCGGGGCTGCGGGTCGATCTCCGAGGACGGCACACATCCCTCGGCATTGGTGAGCGGCGTATCCGCCGAGATACCGACGTCGGCGATGTCCAGAGGGGCTTCGTACTCCGCCCCGATCAGCAGATCGACCGTACGGTCCTTGTTCTTCCGATCATCCAGGACGAGCCGGACATCCGGGAAGTGCGCCGCGAGGGTGTACGCGGCGACGATCCCGCCCTTGCCGAACCGCAGCTCGGAGTACGTGAGGTTCTTGTCGGCGTTGGTCACGTCGACGACCTGGAAGCCCCGCTCCGTGAGCGTGTTCCCGTACGCGCCCCCGAGACCGGTCTGGCCGATGCCGCCGGGGCCCTCGCCCGAGGCGTTCAGCACCCGGACCTGGACGCTCGAGTACGCGATCGGCAGGGCGCCGTCCGGCTGGCCCTCCACCGCAGGGAGGCACGGCACCGGGAAGGTCTCCTGCTCCGCCACGCCCACCGTGTTGAACGGACGGTTGAACGGCGAGCTGATGGCGCCCGAGTAGACCGCGAGCGCGAAGATGCCGCAGACCGCCAGGAACGCGATGAGCACGCCGAAGACAACTGCCTGGCGCTCGTGCTCTCGGCGACGGCGCTCCACGCGCGCCTGGTCCAACCCGGGGGATGTCACTCTTCGAACCTACCTGAGGTCAGCGGATGGTGAGCACGCGAGCGTGCAGTACTGGACGTTGTTGCAGGGCGGCGCGCACCGCGCGGTGCAGGCCGTCCTCGAGATACAGGGTGCCCTCGTACTCGACGACGTGCGCGAACAGGTCACCGTAGAACGTGGAGTCCTCGGCGAGCAGCGTATCGAGGTCGAGCGTGCGCTTGGTGGTCACGAGCTCGTCGAGCCGCACCTGGCGTGGCGGCACGTCTACCCAGTCGCGTGTGCGCGAGCGCCCGTGCTCGGGGTACGGGCGGCCGTCACCTACGGCCTTGAAGATCATCGGTCCATCCTCACTGGACTCGGCGGGGCACGGTCCGGGAGCGGCGGTGAGAACCTGCCTGCTGACACCGAACGGCGCCTCGAACCCTACCGGACGGAGCGTACGGAAGACAGCGGCACGCCCCGCCCGGAAGGTCAGCCGTTCTGCAGGTCACGCCGCCGGAAACCGGTGAAGGCCAGCAGGGACAGCAGGGCGGCGACGCCGCACAGACCCCACAGGTGTGACGCATCGACGCCGTCGACCATCGGGTTGCCCACCCACCAGAAGGGTGAGATCCCCCGCGCCCAGTCCGGCAGGCCGAACAGGTCCGCGAACATCCCCACCACGAACACGTAGCCGAACAGCACCCAGGCGAGGCCGGTGGCCTTCGGCACCCAGGCGTAGAGCGCGGCCGCGAACGCGACGACGACCGCGAGACCAGGCAGGTAGGCGAGGGCGAGCTCCAGGTAGGCACCGAAGCCGGGCTCGTCCAGGCCCGACGACGCGGCGCCCGCCCACAGGGCGAGCACACCGGTCACCTGCACGACGGCCGCACCCGCCAGTGCGAGGACCAGGCCGGAGGCGAACCACCGCGCACGACTCACCGGCTTGGTGAGGACGAGCCCGGCACGGCCGCTCTCCTCCTCGCCCTTGGCCCGGAGCGCCATCGCCACCCCGAACGCCGCCGCGCCAGAGCCGGCATACAGGCCGAACACCCCGAGGAACGTCCGGATCAGGTCGTCGCCCTCGCCCAGGATCGCGGAGTACACGGGGTTGTCGGCCACGGACTCGACGAGGTCTGGCACCGCCTCGACCACCCCGCCCGAGGCGAACCACATGAGGCCGAGCCCGAGGCTGGTCCACAGCAGGGCCATCCGCTGCTGGACCCAGGCCAGGGCGAAGGGTCCGGTCAACGTGGGGGCGGCATCGGACCGGCCCGCTCGGACGGCGACCAGACCCGCGCCGAAGTCGCGGCGCGACCCCAGCACGGCGGCCAGCATGATGAGGAGGACGATCGCTGCCGCGCACAGGCCGAGCGGCCACCAGCGCATGTCCACGAACACCCGGGTCTGCTGCACCCAGCCGATCGGGGACAGCCAGGACAGCCAGCTCCCGTGCTCCTCCTGGATGTCGCCGACGGCCCGGAGCGAGTACGACCCGCCGAGCACAGCGAGCGAGATACCCGTCGCCCCACGCCCGTGCTCCATGGCCTGTGCGGCCACCAGCGCGACGGCGCCGAACACGAGCGCGCCCAGAGCTATCGAGAACGTCATGGTGAACGACTCGGCCGCGTCGAAGTCGTAGGCCACCAGCACCAGGCCCGAGACGACGGCGACGAGCACGTTGGCGATCACCACCTGCACCAGCGCCGCCACGGACGACGCGTGCCGGCCCACCGCGCCGGCGCGCACCAGCTCGGACCGGCTGCTCTCCTCCTCGGCGCGCGTGTGGCGCACGACCTGGAGGATGCTCATCACGGCGAGCGTGAGCACCAGCCACAGGATCAGCTCGTTCGCCACGGCCGCACCCGGCGTGTAGTTGTCCACGCCGTAGCCGGGGCCGGCCATCGAGATCATGGCGGGGGTACGCATGAGGGTCGCCCGGACCGACATCGCCTCCGGGTCGTCGCCGAGGATCACGTACTCGCCGAGCGCACCCGCGTAGAGCAGCGCGACACCGAGCGGCCAGACGAGCAGCCGCAGCCGGTCACGGCGCAGCATGAAGCGCAGGAGGCGGCCCGTGCCCGCGAGCGTGGAGCCGAAGGCCGGCCCGCGCACGGCGGCCGGCGCGGCCGGCGCGGTGGCGAGGGCGGTCATCGTGCGTCCGCCAGCACGTCGCCGTAGTGGCGCATGAACAGCTCCTCCAGCGACGGCGGGGTCGCGGTGAGGCTGTGCACGTCGAGCGCGGCGACGGCGGACAGGACGGCGCCGATCTGCGCGTTGTCGACATCGAACGTGACCCGGGTCCCGCCGTCGGCCGGCGTGGTGACCAGGTCGTGGACGCCGTCAAGCCGCATGACGAACGACGGGTCGCCGGCCACCACCGCGGTCACGCTCGTGCGGGTGAGGTGCCGCAGCTGGTCGAGCGTTCCGGACTCGACGTCGGTCCCGTTGCGGATGATCGTGACCGTGTCGCAGACCTTCTCGACCTCGGACAGGATGTGGCTGCTCAGCAGCACGGACCGGCCGGCGTCCTTCGCCTCGCGGACGTACTCGGTGAAGACGGCCTCCATGAGCGGGTCGAGGCCCGACGTCGGCTCGTCCAGCACGTACAGCTCCGCGTCGGTCAGGAAGGCCGCGACCAGGGCGACCTTCTGCCGGTTGCCCTTGGAGTAGGTGCGCGACTTCTTGCGCGGGTCGAGCTCGAAGCGTTCCAGCAGCTCGGCCTTGCGCGCCGCGAGCCGCTTCTTGTCGTGGCGGCCGCTGAGCCGGGCGAGGTAGTCGATGCACTCGCCGCCGGTCAGGTTGGGCCACAGGCTCACGTCGCCGGGCACGTAGGTGATGCGCTTGTGCAGCTCGACGGCGTCGCGCCACACGTCCCCGCCGAACAGGCGGGCGGAACCGGAGTCGGTGCGCAGGAGGCCCAGCAGGACACGGATGGTGGTGGACTTGCCGGCCCCGTTGGGGCCGAGGAACCCCCGGATCTCGCCGGGCTGGACGGTCAGGTTCAGGCCGTCGAGGGCCTGGACACTGCCGAAGGACTTGCGCAGGTCGTGGATCTCTATCGCTGGTGCCGCGGTCATGTCTCGCTCGCTCTCGGACGTCGGAAGAGGGATGGGGCAGGCGCTACTCCTCCCCCGACGGCGGGTCGGGCACGTACATCAGGTACTCGTCGAGCATGCGGCGCGACGTGAGGAAACCTTCGGTGAACAGCTCCATCATCGGCAGATAGCTGTTCGTGAAGTAGCCGCGGACGATGCTGACGAGGTCGCTCGGGTCGGACGGCGGGTCGAGCGTCACCTCGAGCAGCAGCGCGCCGAGCGACGAGAGGGTGAGGTAGCGGGCCCGCGCCGTCTCGTCCCGGCTGGGCACGATCACGCCCGCCGCTACGCCGTCCTTGGTGTAGCCCACCGCGTCGTCGACCATGTGGCCGATGAAGTCCTGGGCGAGGGCGCTGCCGTCCTGCATGGACCGCAGGACGTAGCCGACGATGGGTGCGTTCTCCTCGACCGCCGCGAACTTGTGGAAGAAGCTGTGGCCCGCCGCGGCCTCGGCGACGTTCTCGCGTTTGAGCCTGCCGATCGTGGCCAGCAGGTGCGCGTCGCACTCGGCACGCAGCTTGTCCTTCGAGCCGAAGTGGTGCATCACGAGGCCGGCGCTCACACCGGCGTCGGCCGCGATGGCGCGCACCGAGGCGCCGAAGCCCTCCACCGCGAACCGGTTGATCGCGGCGTCGCGGATCCGGGCGCGCGCGGTGAGGTCGCTCGGGCTGGCCTCTCCGCTGCCCGCTTCCTCGGCCTTGGCTGAACGCATGTTCAACATGCTAACCACGCGTTCAGCACGGTGTCCAGACATGGGTCAGGCGCACAGATCAGCGGATGTGATCTGTGCGCCTGAGGCCAGAACTGTCAGCCTTCGGCCGTACCACGCCAGCGGCCGATCGCGCCCATGACGTGGTAGATCACCAGGGCAGCGGCGGTGCCGAGGGCGATGGCGCCGAACTCCAGGTCCCCTGCGGTCCATGTGAAGCCCGCGATACCGATGACGAGCGGCACGGCGGCCGTCGCCAGATTGACCGGGTCGGAGAAGTTGACCTTGGCCTGCACCCAGATGCGCGCGCCCAGGATGCCGATCATGCCGTAGAGCATGGTCGTGACCCCGCCGAGCACACCCTCAGGGACGCTCGCGATCAGCGCGCCGAACTTGGGAGAGAGGCTGAGCACCAGCGCACCGAACGCGGCGACCCAGTACGCCGCCGTCGAGTACACGCGGGACGCCGCCATGACGCCGATGTTCTCGGCGTAGGTAGTGGTGCCGGAGCCGCCGCCGAGGCCGGCGAGGGTCGTGGCGACGCCGTCGGCCAGGAGTGCGCGCCCGGTCAGCGGGTCGTAGTTGCGGCCGGTCATCGCGGCCACCGACTTCACGTGGCCCACGTTCTCCGCGATGAGCACCAGCACCACCGGGAGGAACAGGCCGAGCACGTTCGGGTCGAACGACGGCGCGACGAAGTGGGGCAGGCCGACCCAGGCCGCGTCTCCCACCTTCGAGAAGTCGACCTCGCCGCGCACCGCGGCGACGGCGTACCCGATGACGACGCCGAGCAGGATCGCCAGGCGGCCAAGGAGACCGCGGAACAGGACTTGGATCAGGAGGATCGAGGCGAGGGTGATCACTGCGGTCACCGGGGACACCTGGAAGTTCTGCCACGCCACCGGCGCCAGGTTCAGGCCGATCAGGGCCACGATCACACCCGTCACCACGGGCGGCATGGCGATCTGGATCCAGCGCGGCCCCGCAAAGTGCACCACCACGCCGACGAGGGTCAACAGCAGGCCGGTGGCGACGATGCCTCCAAGCGCCACCGACTGCCCACCGGACGCCGTCGCCGCCGTGATCGGCGCGATGAACGCGAAGCTGGACCCGAGGTAGCTCGGCAGCTTGTTGCCCGTGATCAGCAGGAAGGCGATGGTGCCGATCGCCGAGAAGAACAGCGTGGTCGCCGGGTCGAACTTCGTCAGGACCGGCACCAGGAACGTGGCGCCGAACATCGCGACGATGTGCTGCAGACCGATCCCGATGGTGCGCGGCCAGCTCAGCCGCTCGTCCGGGGCAACCACCTCACCAGGGGTGATGCGGGCGCCGTCGCCGTGCCGCTTCCAGCCGAGTCGCATGGTGTTGTCCTTGATCTCGCAACGGGGGTGTCGCGCGGATCCTAGCCGCAGGTACTGCGGTACTCACTGATCAGCTGGTCCGGGACAGGGGGCGGGCAGAGGAACTGCGTGTACCGCTCGTCGTCGTCCACGTAGCGCTTGAGCCAGGACAGGCTGTACCTCGCGATGGTCGTGCCGTCCGTCGTCGGCGCGGAGTGCGAGGCGTCACGCAGCTCCAGGTACGCCTTGTCGGCGTCCGCCGGCAGCGACTCGTAGAACCGTTCGGAGTGCGACCGCACCGGCGCGATGTTGTCGTCCTCTGCGCCGATGATCAGGGTCGGTGTGGTGACCTCGGGAAAGGACTTGTCGGTGTTCCACGCCGCCAGCGGGATCGCCGCCTGCAGCGCCGGGTAGTCCTTGGCGGCCTCCAGGCTGCCGCCTCCACCCATCGAGTGGCCCATCACGGCGAGCCGGCCGGGGTCGATCCGGTCCGCGAGCTCGGTGCGCTGCAGGTAGTCCAGCGCGGCGAGCAGCTGGTCGCCGCGTCGGTCGGGCGAGTCGGACAGGCGGAGCGTGTCGATGGTGATCACCACAAAGCCCTGCGACGCCAGGCGCGGACCCAGCCAGGCGACCGCTGCCTGCGAGGACCGGTAGCCCGGCGACACCGCCACCGCGCCGAAGGTGCCCTCGGAGGTGTCGACGGGGTAGTACACCGTGCCGCCGCCGAAGCCCTCGGCGGCGGCACGCGTGACGACCGCTGTCCCGATCTCGAAGGTGCCCCGCGCCGCCTCGATGCTCTCCACCGTCGGGTCGGGTCCGCGCTGATAGCTGTCGTCGGCGACGGCGGAGGGCACTGCTACGAGGGTTCCTGCGACGAGCGTGGTCGCCGCGAGAGCGGCTCGGACGGCACGAGAAAAGCTCTGCATGAGTTCTCCGATGTGTGTCACGGCAAGCACGGCCGCCACGACCATAAGAAGAATCTCTCCGCCCGGCCTGCGCTAGCGGTAATTCGCATCACAGGCCGGGACGGGGCTTATCAGCCGAGCTGCGGACGCACCTCGCGCGCGATCAGGTCGAGGTGGTCCAGGTCGGCCAGGTCCAGGATCTGGAGGTAGACCCGCTGGACCCCAGCGGCCTCAAGGGCCTTGAGCCGGTCCACGACCTCGGAGACCGTCCCGGCGATGCCGTGCTCGCGCAGCTCAGCGGGCTCGCGGCCGATCGCCGTCGCACGCCTGGTGAACTCGGCCTCGTCCTTGCCGACGACGGCGACCAGCGCGACCGACTGGACCAGCGACCCGGGCGCGCGCCCGGCGTCGGCCAGTGCCTTGTTGATGACCTCGATGCGCGGGCCGATCGCGTCGATCTCGGGGAAGGACTGGTTGTACTCGTCGCCGTACCGCGCCGCGAGGGCGGGTGTCCGGCGCGGGCCGCCGCCACCGATGAGCACGGGGATCCTGGACTGCTGGGGCTTCGGCAGGGCCGGCGAGTCGACGATCTCGTAGTGCTCGCCGGAGAACGAGAACTTCTCCCCCACCGGGGTGCCCCACAGGCCGGTGATGACGGCGAGCTGCTCCTCGAGGATGCCGAACCGCTTGTCGGGGAACGGGATGCCGTACGCGCTGTGCTCGGCCCCGAACCAGCCGGTGCCGAGGCCGAGCTCCACGCGGCCGCCGGACATCTGGTCCACCTGCGCCACCTGGATGGCGAGGACGCCGGGGTGGCGGAACGTCGCCGAGGACACCAGCGTGCCGAGCCGCACGGTCGACGTGTCGCGGGCGAGGCCCGCGAGCGTGATCCAGGAGTCGGTGGGGCCGGGCAGGCCGTCGCCGTCGCCCATGGCGAGGTAGTGGTCGGACCGGAAGAACGCGCTGAACCCGAGGCGCTCGGTCGCCTGGGCGACAGCGAGCTGGTCGTCGTACGTCGCGCCCTGCTGGGGCTCGGTGAAGATGCGCAGGTCAAGAGTCATGACCTCAACGATGCCACGCCCCACCGACGTCGGCTGCGAGCGACCAAGGCAGTCAGTCGAAGGCGGGGTCCGTCGTGCGGGAGCGCTTGATCTCGTAGAAGTACGGGTACCGCGCGAGCGTCACGGAGGCGTCGAACAGGGCGGCCGCCTCCTCGCCGCGCGGGATGCGCGTGAGCACCGGGCCGAAGAACGCGACGCCGTCGACGTGGATGGTGGGCGTGCCGACGTCGTCGCCGACGGGCTTCATGCCGGACTCGTGAGAGACAGCGAGCGCCGTGTCGTAGTCGGTGGACGTCGCCGCCGCGGCGAGGTCGGCGGGCAGGCCGGCCTCGGCGAGCGCCTCGACCGCCACCGCGTCGAAGTCCTTGTTCTGCTGGTTGTGGATCCGGGTGCCTGCTGCGGTGTAGAACGCGGAGAACGCCTCGGGTCCGTGGTCGGTCTGGACCGCCGCGGCGATGCGGCCGATGCCGCGTGACCGCTCGATGCGCGCCCGGTACCCGTCGTCGATGTCCCTGTCCTTGTTCAGCAGGTAGAGGCTCATCAGCTTGAAGGTCAGGTCGACGTCGCGGAGCCGCGCCACCTCGAGGGCCCAGCGCGACGTGATCCAGGCGAAGGGGCACATGGGGTCGACGTAGACGTCGACGACGGGCTTGGCAGCGATCTCGGTCACGCCCGCAGACTACGCTCACTGCGTGACCGGGATCCGTTGGGCGAGTCTCGCCACCGTCGTCGGCGGTGGGGTGATCTTTCTGGTGTGCCTTGTCGGAGTTGTACTGGGTCATCCGTGGTCGGCGGTACCCGGTGGCCTGGGCCTCCTGATGGCCGTACGCGAGGTGCGCTACCTGCACAGACTGCGGTCCGGCAAGATCTCGGACCCGGAAAACTAGCGCCTTGACCACTACATATCGCTCAAGGATTTTTCCCGCGCCCCGAGGGGTACGCGGTAGCCTGCCTGGCATGACCGCCGTCCGTACCCACACGCATGCGCAGGCAGTAGACGTCGCGGTGGACCTGTTCACCCGGCAGGGGTACGAGGGGACCACCGTCGAGGAGATCGCCGACGCCGCAAAGGTCAGCCGGGCCACCTTCTTCCGCCGGTACCGCTCGAAGGAGGACGTGGTCTTCGCCGACCACGAGCTCCTGCTCGAGGAGGTGGTGGTGATGCTGGCCGCCACCCGCCCCGACGCCCGCACCAGTGAGGAGTCCGGGCACGACCTCGGCCGTGCCTGGGACCCCGAGATCGACCCGTACCTCGAGGTGTGCCGCGCGGCACGCATGGTGTTCGACCACCACGTGGGCCAGCGTGAGACGTCGCTCGCCCGGTACGCCCTGCTGCAGCAGGTCCCTGCCCTGCGCGACCGTGAGCTCATCACCACGCACCGCTACGAGCGGGCGTTCACGCACTACCTGCGCGACACGCTGCCGCCGGAGCGGTCGACGTCCACGGCGTCGATAGCGTTCGCCGCGTCCGTGGTCGCCGTGCACAACGCGATACTGCGGCGCTGGCTGCGCACGCCGTCGCTCGAGCTGCGGCCCGAGCTGGAGGAGGCGTTCGCCGACCTGCGGCGGGCCGCCGTCCTCGGCGCCGGCGGCCACGCTCCAGCGAGCGGCAGCGCGCCGTCCGGCCGCCGTGTGGTCGTGACCGTCGTCTCGGGCGGTGCCGGGCCGGACGAGGTGGCTCGCGCGGTCCGGGAAGCGCTCGCCTAGCACGCGCCAGGCACTTCCGGCCGGGAATGGCGTCGTGGCATCCTGTGTTCCGCAAGCAAGCAGTGCAGTAGTTCAAGTGCAGCAGATGCACACGTGCTCCGGGGTCGGTGAAATTCCGAGCCGGCGGTGATAGTCCGCGACCCGCGTCGCTCCTTCGGGAGAGGCTCGGTTGACCTGGTGAAACTCCAGGACCGACGGTTAAAGTCCGGATGGGAGGAAGCACGTGCGGCGCGCGCCGTCACCCCTCGGGGTGCCCTCTCGCGTCGTCGTCGGTGTCCTGGTGGCGCGCCGACCCTCACCCCGGAGTCCCCGTGTGCGGACCTTCGGAGAGGGAAGAGACATGGACTGGTTCCGCGCCGCCTATGACGCGACGTTCCTGGTTGCCGACCAGCAGATCTACTGGCGAGAGGTCATCGGCAACCTGTTCGGCCTGGCGTCGGCGCTCGGCGGCCTGCGCCGCAAGGTGTGGGCCTGGCCGGTGGGCATCGTGGGCAACATCCTGCTCTTCACGGTGTTCATGGGCTCATGGTTCGGTGACGCGACGCGAGCGGACATGCTGGGCCAGGCCGGCCGGCAGATCATGTTCATCGCCGTCTCGATCTACGGCTGGTACCGCTGGCGCCAGACCCAGCGCATGGGCGGCGTCGGCACGGTGGCGGTCCACCCGCGCTGGGCCTCCTGGCAGGCCCGCGTGGGCCTGGTGACCGGCATGTTCGCCGGCACGCTGCTCCTGACCCCGCTCTTCCGGACCCTCGGCTCGTACGAGCCGGTCTGGGCCGACGCCTGGATCTTCACGGGCTCCGTGCTCGCGACCTACGGTATGGCCAAGGGCTGGGTCGAGTTCTGGCTGATCTGGGTGGCCGTCGACCTGGTCGGCGTCCCCCTGCTGTTCTCGGCCGGGTACTGGGCGACCGCGCTGATGTACGTCATCTACGGCCTGTTCACGCTGTTCGGGTTCTTCGCGTGGTGGCGCATCAGCCGCCGCGAGGGCGCCGAGCCGGACGACGCGGCGGTCGCCACCGCCTGAGCGCCCGAGGGCGTAGCGTCGGGCTCCGTGACCTCACGGAACCGCACGGCCAGGATCGGGATCGTCGGCTCGGGCTTCCGGGCCCGGACCATGCTGCGGGTCCTGCAGGCGCTGCCCGACCACTTCGAGGTGGTCGGCGTGGCCACCCGCAACGCGGCGGACCGCGCGGGGCTGGCGGCCCGCGGCCTCACCGCCGCGGGCCTGCCCGGGCTTCCCGCGCCCGCCTACGCCTCGGTGCCCGAGCTGCTCGCCGGCGGCCGGCCCGACGTCGTCCTGCTGACCCTGCCCGCCGGCGCGGCCCAGCCGGTGATCCGTGACCTCGCCGCAGCGGGCGTCCCCGTCCTGACGGAGACGCCCGCTGCGGGCACCGTCGAGGAGCTGGTGGCGCTGCAGCGGCTCGTGGACGACGGCGCCTGCATACACGTCGCCGAGCAGTACCACCTGGAGCCACTGGTCGGGGCGCAGCTCGCGGTCGCGGGCTCCGGACTGCTGGGCACCGTGACGGACGCGCACGTCTCCGTCGCGCACGACTACCACGGCGTCAGCGTGCTGCGCCGGGCCCTCGGCGTGACGTTCGAGGATGCGGTGATCACGGCCCGGCGCGACGCGCGCCGGGTGCTGCCGAGCCCCAGCCGCGCGGGCGATCCCGAGGACCTGGACCTCGTCGACACCGTGCACGCGACCGCGTGGCTGGACTTCGGCGGCCGGCTCGGCACCTACGAGTTCGACGACGTCCAGTACCGCTCCTGGGTCCGCTCCCCGACGCTGCTGGTCCGCGGCGAGCGCGGCGAGCTGCGCGACGACGTCGTGCGGCACGTCGGCGCCGACGGCCTTCCCCGGCGTTCCACGCTGGAGCGGGTCGCCGCGGGCGGTGCCGGCAGCCACGAGGGCCTGTACCTGCGCGGCTACACGCTCGACGGCGGCTGGCTGTACCGCAACGAGTTCCGACCGGCCCGCCTGCCGGACGACGAGCTGTCGATCGCACGCATCGTCGCCGACATGGCCGACCACGCCCTGCTCGGGGCACCGTCGCCGTACTCCGTGGCCGAGGCCGCGCAGGACCAGTACCTCCAGCTCGAGATGCGGCGCGCGGCGGCGTCGGGCGAATGGGTGCGGACCCGGCCGCAGCCGTGGGCCGGTGGGCGGGCCTGCCACCATGCCGACCGCACTCCAGCGTGAGACCTAGTATCGTTTGACCTGAGATCCAGTACCGGAGCACCATGGAACCATGACTCAGATCCCAGGTGTGACGGCGCCCGACTACGACGTCTCGCAACCGCTCGACATCGACTTCGCCGGCGCCTTCGCCGACGTGACGGAGGAGGAGCGGGCGCACCAGCTCGCCGTCCGCCAGTTCGTGCAGGACGAGGTCCTGCCGGTCATCGACGGCTACTGGGAGCGGTACGAGGTCCCGATGGACCTGGTCAAGCGCATGGCCGAGCTGGACTTCCTGCGCGACGGCGTGGACGTGCCCGGCTACCCGAAGATCTCCAAGATGGCCGAGGGCCTGGCCGCGATGGAGATGTCGCGCGGCGACGGCTCGGTCTCCACCATCTGTGGTGTGCAGGGCGGCCTCGCGCTGCGCTCGATCGTGATGCTCGGCTCCGACGAGCAGATCGAGAAGTACGCGGGCCCCATGGCCCGCGGCGAGATCCTCGGCGCGTTCGCGCTGACCGAGCCCACGCACGGCTCGGACTCGGTGGGTCTGGAGACGTCGGCCGTGCAAGAGACGCGGGACGGCGTCGAGGGCTACGTCATCAACGGCGAGAAGAAGTGGATCGGTCTGGGCTCGATCGGCGACATCTCGGTCGTGTGGGCACGTGGCGAGGACGGCCAGGTACACGGCTACATCGTGCCGCAGGACGCCCCCGGCTACGAGGCGACGACCATCGAGGGCAAGGTCTCGCTGCGCGCCATCCACCAGGCGCACATCGTGCTGGACGACGTGTTCGTCCCGGCCGGGAACCTCCTGCCGAAGGCCCGCACCTTCAAGGACACCGGGCGCGTCCTGTTCGCGACCCGCCTCGGTGTCGCCTGGCAGGCCGTCGGCCAGGCCGTCGCGTGCTACGAGTCGGCAGTGGCCTACTCGAAGCAGCGGACGCAGTTCGGCCGCCCGCTGGCCGCGAGCCAGATGGTGCAGGAGCGTCTCACCACGATGCTGTCGATCCTCACGCAGATCCAGCTGCTCGTGAAGCAGATGACGCGGCTCGACGAGGCCGGGCAGCTCACGGGCCCGCAGGCCTCGCTCGCCAAGTACACCGCCACGCGGGGCGCCCGCCAGATCGCGGCGATCGCCCGCGACCTGCTCGGGGGCAACGGCATCCTGCTCGAGAACCGCGTGGCCCGGCACTTCACCGACATCGAGGCCCTGCACACCTACGAGGGCACCGAGAGCGTGCAGGCGCTGATCATCGGTCGCGAGATCACGGGCACCAGCGCGTTCGCCTGATCGCTCCACCAACAGGCCGGGGGTAGGGGAAACCCCACCCTCGTGCCGTGGGGCGGCAGCATGTCGCGGGGCCGCGCGTCGGCCTAGTGTCATGCACATGACCAGCGATGACGGCCCGACGCCGCCCCAGCTCCGCACCCTCGAGGACCGCGTCGCGCCCGCACTCGTCTCGGCCGCCGCGTTCTTCCGGGCGCCGTACGACGCGGCCACCTGGCGGGCTTTCGCCGCCCTCGCCGTCGGCTGGCTCTGGCACCTGACGGGCGGGGTGGTCCTGTGGGTCCTCGTCGCGGTGTCGGCGGGCCTCGTCCCGGCGCTCGGCATCGGGGTGCCGCTCCTCGCCGCAGCCCTGATCGGCGCACGGTGGTTCGGCGGGGTCGAGCGCGCCCGCCTCGCCGCCCAGACGGGAATCACGATCCCCGCCCCGCCGCCGCTCCGGGCCCCCGCCCGGCGCCGACTCGGGTCGACGCTGTGGGCGCCGGTCCGCGACAACCGCGCGTGGGCCGCCACCCTCTATGCCTTCCTCGCGATGCTGATCAGCACCGTGTCCTTCGCGGTCGCCGCGGCACTGGTCGGCGGGGCCGCCGCCGCGCTCGTGTTCGTCGTGCTCGGCAGGGACAGCGCCCTCGCGACCTGGTCAGGTCTGGCGTGGCCCGCCACCGTCGTCGGCGCGCTCTCCGGCGCCGTCCTGCTCGTGTGGGCCGCGGCCGCCCTCGCGCAGTACGGGTCGTACCTCGTCCTGCGCCTCGCGACGTTCCTGCTCGGGCCGTCCGCCGCGGACCTCGCCCACGCCCGCGCCGCCGCCGCCGAGCAGGAGACGCGCCTCGCCGAGGCGTCCGCCCACACCGCCCGGGAACGAGCGGTGGTCCTCACCGAGTCGCGCACCGCGGTCGTCTCGGCGGCCGACACCGAACGCCGCCGCATCGAACGCGACCTGCACGACGGCGCCCAGCAGCGCCTCGTCGCCCTCGGTGTCGAGCTCGGTGTGGCCCGCCGGCTGGCCGACAAGAATCCTGAGCACGCTGTCGCGGCCCTGGAGCTCGCGCACCGCGAGATCAAGGAGACGCTCGCCGAGCTGCGCGACCTGGTGCGCGGCATCCACCCCGCGGTCCTCTCCGACCGCGGGCTCGACGCCGCGCTCTCCGCCCTCGCGGGGCGCAGCCCGGTGCCCGTACGCGTCGAGGTCACCGGTGACCTCTCGCCCGCGAGCGCCGCCGCGCAGGCCGCCGCGTACTTCGTGGTCGCAGAGGCCCTGACCAACGTCGCCAAGCACGCGGGCGCCGACTCCGTCCGGGTGGTGGCGGTCCTCGTGCCCGACGACGACCCGGTGCGCCTGCGCATCACCGTGCACGACGACGGCCGCGGTGGCGCCGAGCCGTCCCACGGCAGCGGCCTCGAAGGCCTGCGTGGCCGTGTCCTGGCCCTCGACGGCACGTTCGAGCTCGACAGCCCGCCCGGTGAGGGCACCCGCCTGACCGTGGAGGTCCCGTGCGCATCGTGATCGCTGAGGACTCCGTCCTCCTCCTGGACGGGCTCACGCGGCTGCTCGCCGCCGAGGGGCACACCGTGACGGGGCACGGCACGGCGGACGAGCTCGTCCGCGCGCTCTCCACCCCCGACGTCGAGCTGCCGGACCTGATCGTCACGGACGTCCGGATGCCGCCGTCGCACACCGACGAGGGGCTGCGCGCCGCCGTGCACCTGCGCAGCCTGCACCCCGACCTGCCGGTCCTGGTGCTGTCGCAGTACGTGGAGCAGAGCTACGCGACGGAGCTGTTCGCGCGTGGCGCCCGTGGCCTGGGCTACGTGCTCAAGGACCGCGTCGCCGACGTCGACGAGTTCCTCGACGCGGTCGCCCGGGTGTCCGGCGGCGGCACCGTCGTCGACCCCGAGGTGGTCACCCAGATCATCGCGCGGCATCCCGGATCCGACCTCGACGTCCTGACCCGGCGGGAGCGCGAGGTGCTCGCGCTCATGGCCGAGGGCCGCTCCAACGCCGCCATCGCGGACCGCCTCGTCGTGGGGCTGGCCGCGGTGGAGAAGCACGTCACCAACATCCTGAACAAGCTCGGCCTCCCGCCCGCCACCGACGACCACCGCCGTGTGCTCGCCGTGCTGCGCTGGCTCGACCAGAACGGATCCCGCTCATGAACCAGCCATATCCCCAGGACGCCCCGGTCCTCGTCGACGCACCGGAACCGCCGCAGCGCGGCGCCACCGGCCGCGTCCTGGCGGCCGCAGGCGTCGCTCTCGCCCTCGCGGCGATCGTCCTCGGCGCACTGTTCCTGACCGACCTGATGATGTCGGAGACCCGCACCACCCACCGGTCCTACGACGCAGTGAGCACCGTCGAGCTCGTGGCCGACGGCGACGTCACGGTCACCGCCGCCGAGGGCGACATCGAGGTCGACGTCATTGCCCACAGCGGTCTGCGGGAGCCCACGTACTCGGCGGACGAGTCCGCGAGCCGGCTCGAGCTCACGCACCGGTGCGGGTGGTTCATCGCCCTGCCGCGCTGCTCGGGCGAGCTCGACGTCGCGCTGCCGGCCGGCACCGAGGTGGTGATCCGCACGGAGAACGGCGACATCGTGGCGACCGGCCTGGCCGGCGACCTGTCCCTGGACACGAGCAACGGCGACGTCGAGGCCGCCGGGCTCACCGGCCCGCTGGACGCCCGGTCCAGCAACGGCGACATCGACGTCAGCGACTCCCGTGCCGACGTGGACGCCTCGACGTCGAACGGCGAGATCTCGGTCGCCGACGTCGACGGCACGGTCACCACCGACAGCAGCAACGGCGAGATCACCATCGACTCGGTGACCGGCGACGCCTCGGCGGACACCAGCAACGGTTCGGTGGAGATCTCCGGGGTCGAGGGCGACGTCTACGGCGTGTCCAGCAACGGCGAGGTCACGGTCGTCGGCGACGGCGAGCCCGTGGCCCTGACGATCGACACGTCGAACGGCGACCAGATCATCGAGGGATCCACCGACCCGAACGCCGAGCGCACGGTCGAGATCCGCAGCTCGAACGGCGACGTGGCCTACCTCGGCAAGTAGTACCAGGCAGTAGTACCGGGCGGGCCCGTCATCCAGCACGTGCAAGGATGTGGCCGTGCCGAGCGCGTCAGACATTTCGCCAACGCCCAAGGCCGTGGGCAAGGACATCCTGCGGTCCGCCAACCATGTGCTCACCTCGTGGCCGGCCCTGTGGATCGGCTTCGTGCTGGCCCACGCCTGGATCATCCTGCAGGCGTGGGTCTTCGAGCCGCAGATCCTCGGCGACGTGGGCCTGTACGAGTGGTGGGTCCGCAACGGCATGAACACCGGGTCGTGGCCGGTCTTCGACTACGACTGGGTCTATCCGCTCGGCGCTCTCGCGCCCATGGTGGTCCCCGCACTGTTCACCGACTCCACGCACGGCTACGACTGGGTGTGGATGAGCCTCGTCACCGTCGCGAACGCCGGCGCGGTGCTGGTGCTCGGCCGGGCACGCCCGCGCGGACGGGTGGCCGTCTGGTTCTGGCTCGCGTTCCTCATGGCGCTCGGGCCGATCTGGATCGGCCGGCTCGACGGCCTGCTCGCGCCGATCATCCTCGTGGCGCTGCTCGTAGCGGCCCAGCGTCCGGCGGTCGCGATGACGCTGGCCACCATCGGCGCCTGGATCAAGATCGCTCCGGGTGCGGTGGCCCTCGCGCTGGCCGCGACGGCGTCGAGCGCCAAGGGGTTCGTCCGGAACGTGGTGCTGCCGGGCGCAGCGGTGTGCGCGGTGGTCGTCGGCGTCGCCATCGCGGGCGGTGGGCAGGACAACGTCCTCGACGTGTTCGGGGAGCAGGGCGACCGCCAGCTGCAGGTCGAGGCGGTCGGAGCGACGCCGTTCACGGTGGCACGCCTCTGGGACCCCTCGATCCGGGTCGAGTACGACAACGTCATCTACACCTACGAGGTGCAGGGCGCCCAGGCCGACGCCGTCGCCCAGGCGCTCGACGTCGCGCTCCCCGTCGCCGCGCTGCTGATCGCGGCGCTCGTCTGGTGGGCGGCACGACGCCGGCCCGACCGCGTCGGCGACGTCCTGCTGATCGGTGCCACAGCGGAGCTGCTGGCCCTCATCGTCTTCAACAAGGTGGGCTCCCCGCAGTTCATCGCCTGGATCGGGCCGCCCATCGCCGCGGCGATCGCGCTCGGGACCCGCAGCCAGGGCACCCGGCGCACCTGGTTCCTGCCCGCTCTCGGCACCATCGTGGTCGCCCGGCTCACCATGGAGATCTACCCGCTCCAGTACGGCGAGTTCCTCGGCGGATTCCCGCTGGCCACGAGCGTCGGGGCCCTGCGCAACGTGCTTCTCGTGGCCCTGATGATCGGGGCGATCGTCCGGCTGGTCCAGGTCGCCTGGTCGCGTCGGGCGGTCTCCAGAGCGACTTGAGGGACCGTTCAGCAGGTTCGTCGTGCCAGTCGCACGATGGCTCGGCTACGGTCGGGAACGTGACATCGTGTGTAGCGGTTACCGACTCGACGCCACCCGTTCCTCGGTTCGCCGCACTAAAGACTCCGTCCGGACATCGACGACCGGCAGGTTCGTAACGTGCGAGTAGCCATCGTTGCGGAGAGTTTTCTCCCGCAGGTCAACGGGGTCACGAATTCCGTCCTGCGGGTTCTCGAGCACCTGCAGGAGCGGGGGGACCAGGCAATGGTCCTCGCGCCCGATGCCGATGCCTCGATCGGTCATGTCCCTCCCTTCGTCAGCGGCGCCCCGGTCGTCGAGCTCGGCTCCATCGGCTTTCCCGGGTACCCCGACGTGCGACTCGTCGTCGGCAAGAAGTGGCGCACCGAGCGCACGCTGGCGACGTTCGCGCCCGACGTCGTCCACCTCGCGTCGCCGTTCATCCTCGGGTGGCGCGGCATCCTGGCCGCCGAGCGCCTGCGGCTGCCGAGCGTCGCCGTCTACCAGACCGAGGTGCCCGGCTATGCGGCGCGCTACGGTCTGGGTGGCTTCGAGCCGCTGCTGTGGAAGCGGGTGAAGGACATCCACGACCGCGCGACGATGACGCTCGCGCCGTCCACGGCGACCATGCGGCAGCTCGAGGACCACGGCATCCCCAACCTGCGGCTCTGGGGCCGCGGGGTCGACACGGAGGTGTTCCACCCGCGGTTCCGCGACGAGGCATGGCGCCGCAAGGTCGGCGCCGGCCGCGAGATCCTCGTGGGCTACGTGGGCAGGCTCGCCGCCGAGAAGCAGGTCGAGGCGCTGCGCGTGGTGCAGAACCTGCCGGGCGTGCGGCTCGTGATCGTCGGCGACGGGCCCGAGCGGGAGCACTTGCAGCAGGTTCTCCCGGAGGCCCACTTCACGGGTCTGCTGCGCGGGGCCGAGCTGTCGCGGGCGATGGCCGGCCTCGACGTGTTCGTGCACCCGGGCGAGCTCGAGACCTTCGGCCAGACGCTGCAGGAGGCGCACGCCAGCGGGGTTCCGGTCGTGGCACCCGCCGCGGGTGGCCCGCTGGACATCGTGCGGCACTCCCACGACGGCTGGCTGTACCCTCCAGGTGACCACGAGGCGCTCCGCGCCCGCGTCGTCGACCTGGTGGGCGACGAACGCAAGCGGCGCGCCTTCGGCACATCGGCCCGCGAGCGCGCCGAGGGCCGCACGTGGCACGACATCTGCTCCGAGCTCATGGGCCACTACGAGGACGCGGTCCGGGTGCACGCGAGAGCCGGCTCAGCGGAGGTTTGACTTGCGCATCGTCCACGTCGCGAACTTCTACAGCCCTCGTTCCGGGGGTATCCGAACCGCTATGCACGCCATCGCCGGGCAGTACGTGTCCCGGGGGCACGAACCCGTGCTCGTCGTGCCGGGCAAGCGGGACGGGGTATCGCTCGTGGACGGTATCCGGGTGGTCACCCTCGCCGCGCCGCGCGTGCCGTTCTCCGGCGGCTACCGCGCGGTGGTGCAGCCGGGCAAGATGCGCGGCCTGCTCGAGACCCTCGCGCCCGACCGGCTCGAGGTGAGCGACCGCACCACGCTCGCGGGGCTGGGCGACTGGGCCCGTGAGGCCGGCGTCCCGTCGCTGATGATGCTGCACGAGCGGGTCGACGGGGTGCTGCGCTCCTGGATCCCCGGTGCCGCGGCGGGTGGTAGCGCGGCTGCGTTCGGTGCGGCCGCGGCGCCGGCCCTGGCCGACCGGTACAACCTCGCCACGCTCACCCGGTTCGACCGCCTGGTGGCCACCACCCACTTCGCGGCCGGCGAGGTCGAACGCCTGGCCGACCGCAACCGGTCCGCCGTCCTCCCGCCGCTCTACCGGGTACCCCTCGGCGTCGACCTGGAACGGTTCCGGCCCGACCGGTACTCCGACGAGGCCCGCGCGCTGTACGCACCGCCCGGCACCGCGCTCGTCGTGCTCGCGAGCCGCCAGTCCGCGGAGAAACGCCCGGACCTCGCGATCGACGCCGCCGCGCAGCTCGTGCGGGACGGCCGGCCCGTGCGCCTCGTCGTCGCGGGAGCCGGGCCGCTCCTGCCGAAGATGCGACGCCGGGCCGAGGCCGCGGGGCTGCCGCACCGGTTCCTGTCGTTCGTCCCGGACCGCGACCGGCTCGCAACCCTGCTGACCTGCGCCGACGTCGTCATCGCCCCCGGGCCGATCGAGACGTTCGGGCTCGCGGCGCTCGAGGCGCTGGCGTCCGGGACGCCGGTCGTCTGCAGCTCGTCGAGCGCCCTGCCCGAGGTGGTCGGTACTGCCGGTGCCGCCGCACCGCCGGACGCCGCCGCGCTCGCCCTCGCGCTGCACGAGGTGCTGGACCGTGACGTGGACGAACGGCGCAAGGCCGCCCGGGCGCGCGCGGAGCTGTTCCCGTGGAGCGCCACCGGCGACGCGATGCTCGCGCTGCACTCCCGCAGGGCCTTCGACCTGAGGCCGGACCCCGTGGGGCATCGGTGAGATGACGCCGCCGGCGGGACGTGAGCGCAGCTTTCGACTCGTCGCCCTCGGCGACTCGATCACCGTGGGCGTCGGCGACACGGTCGGTCCCGACGCCGTGCACGGCCCCGGCTGGGCAGCTCATCTCGCCACCGTGCTCGGCGCGGAGACGTTCACCAACCTCGCCACCGAGGGCGCGCGCTCCCGCGACGTCGTCGGCCCACAGCTCGACGCCGCCCTGGCGCTCCGGCCGCACCTCGCCACCGTGCTGGTCGGCGGCAACGACGTGCTCCGGAGCGACTTCGACCCCCGGCACACGCTGGCGGACCTGCACCGGTCCGTCGACGAGCTGTGCCGCGCGGGTGCCGACGTCCTGCTCGTGCTGCTGCCGGTCATCGGGCTGTTCGAGCTCGGTCCGCGGCTGGTGCGACGCGTCATGCGGCGCCGGGTGGCGTCGATCAACGCGGCGGTGGAAGAGGTAGCGGCCTCGGCACCCGGGCGGGTGGTCGTCGTGGACGCCGCGCGGGCGATCGCACCGGCCGGGCCCAGGGCGTGGCACATCGACCGCGTCCACCCGTCGCCGACGGGCCACCGGGCCCTGGCCCTGGCAGCGGCGGCCGCCCTGTCCGCGGACCCGGCCGCGGTCGGCCCAGCCCCGGGGTTCGAGAACGGGGTTATGGACGCGACGGCGTCCGTCACGAACACAACCCCGTTCTCGGCCGCCGAGGCCCGCGGGCAGCTGCCCGACGCGCCCGAGCCGCCGTCGGTGGCAGAGCGGCTGGTCTGGCTGCTGCGGGCCGGGCTGCCCTGGTGCGTGCGCAGGGGCCGGGACTTCCTTCCCGGTCTGCTCCGGGCCGTCGTGCACGACCTGCGGGCGGAACGGGCACTCACACCCGGCGTCCTCAGGCCGCGGGTGTCCCGCCCGACCCGTTCCGCGGCCGCATGGCGTCGATGATCCGGGTCCAGTTGTCGCCCCCGTGACCGCTGTCGCGGACCCAGGTGTAGTACGCCTGGACCGCTGCGGGAAGCGCAGTGTCGACGCCGACCGCCTCGCTCGCGGCGACCACGTGGTCCGCCGTCGCGCCCATCATGGTGGCCGTGCTCAGGTCGCCCGGGTGCTCACCGGCGTCGATCTGGGCGCCGGGGCTCCCGCCGACCGCGAGCATCTCCCCCACGCCGACCAGCGTGAGCATCAGCTCCTCCAGCGCTGCCGACGCGGTGACCCCGCTGGACTCCAGGAGTGCCGTGGCGTGCATGAGCGACGCGAGAGAGGTCAGGAACACGTCGAGGTTGGCCAGGTACATGAGCTGCGCCAGCCCCAGGTCCTCCCCGAGATAGCGCGGCGCGCCGATCGTCGCGAGCGTCTCCCGGTGGGCCTCCATCAGGTCGCTCGGGCCGCTGTAGTAGACGTACGCCGCCTCGGTGCCGACCATCGGTGCCGGCGTCATGACACCGCCGGTCAGGAAGCGGGCACCGTGCTCCTCCGCCCATGCGGCGCCCTCGCGGGTGCGGTCCGGCGAGTCCGAGCTGAGGTTCACGAGCGTCCGGCCCGCGAGCGCCTCCGCCGCCGGACCGAGGATGTCGTGCATCGCCTGGTAGTCGGTGAGGCTCAGGATGACGAGCTTGCTCGCCGCGAGAGCGTCGGCGGGTGTGGCGGCAAGGGTGGCGCCGGCCGCGACGACGTCGGCGGCCCGGCTCGGCGTCCGGTTCCAGACGGTGACCGGGTGCCCCGCGCGCAGCAGGGCGTGGACCATGGCCTGACCCATCGGGCCGAGGCCGATGAGGGTGACTGGTGCGTTCATCGGCGGGCCTCCGCGAGTTCGGTGCTGTCCGTGCTGCGGGCGTGGTCCGTGCTGCGGGCGTGGTCCGCGCCGTCGGTGCGGTCGGCCCGGAGGCTCTCGTAGATCCTGGCGAAGGCCTCGGCGCCGTGGCCCTGGGCGATCTGCCTGCTGATCAGCTCCTGTACCGCGGCGATGGGCGTCGGGTCGACGCCCTGCTCCTCGCTGGCGCGGACGATGTGGCTGAGGTCGGAGAAGTCCAGGCTCTGCTGACCGGCGACGGTGTAGTCGCCGCCGTCGATCACGCGGGCGTCGGAGGCGAAGCCGAACGTCATCGCACTGAGGAACGGCGTCGCGCGTGCCGCGAAGTCCGTGGCGCTCATGCCCGCGGACCCTGCCATCGCGGCGCCGTGGAGGAATCCGGCGAACATCGTGTACATGCCCGAGAGCAGCGCCAGGTCGAACAGCGAGGCCAGGCCCGCGTCCTCGCCGTCGTAGGTGCTCGTCGCCCACCGGTCGATCACCGGCCGGACGGCGTCGAAGACCTCCCGGGTGCCGCTGTACAGGATCGAGGCCTCAGGGGCGCCGATCATGTGCGGGGTCGCCATGATCGCGCCGTCGAGGTACTCGACGCCGTGCCCGGCCGCCCAGGTGGCCAGCTCGCGCGCCTCGTTCGGCGTCGTGGTCGTCAGGTTCACCAGCGTGCGCCCCCGCAGCTCGGCGACGACCGGGTCGAGGGTCTCGTGCACCGACGCGTGGTCGAACAGGCAGGCGATGATCAGCTCATTGGCCGTGACGGCCGCGCTGATCGCCGACGCCGCCTCGGCGCCCCGCGCGCTCAGGCCGGCGGCGCGGGCGGGGGTGCGGTTCCAGACGGTCACGGCGTGGCCGGCGTCGAGCAGGGTGGTCGCAAGAGCGCTGCCCATCGCGCCCAGGCCCAGCACCGTGACGCCGGTGCCTCGGGGTTCGGTCATCAAAGGTCTCCTCGGTAGGTCGGTACGCGACCATGCTCGGCGAGGGACGTACGATCGTGGAAGTACCCACTAATTACTGGGGTACTTACCACATGGTGCGTACCCCGTCCGACCCCTCACGAGGAGCACCCGATGGCGATGTCACCGCGCAACGGCCCCTACATCTGCGGCATCGATGCGGCGCTCGACGTCGTCAGCGGCAAGTGGAAGGGCCTGATCCTCTGGGAGCTCGACGAGCACGGCGTACGCCGGTTCGCCGAGCTGCGGCGCGGCCTGCCCGGCGTCAGCGAGAAGATGCTCACCCAGCACCTGCGCGAGATGGAGGCGGACGGGCTGGTCCGCCGCCAGGTCTACGCGGAGGTGCCGCCGCGCGTCGAGTACTCCCTCACCGAGCACGGCCGGGCGCTCAACGCCGCCCTCGCCCCGCTCGGGGAGTGGGGTGTCGAGCGGATCCGGCGGGAGCGGTCGGACCTGGTCGAGCACGCCGACGCCGCGGCGCTGCCCCGGCCGTGACCCTGCGGTTCAGGCCAGCGGCAGCAGCCCGCGCTCGGTGAACACCTTCCGCGCGACGCCGACGGCGTTCAGTGCCCGCGGGAACCCGCAGTAGACGGAGCTGTGCAGGAAGACCTCGATGATCTGCTCCGGGGTGAGCCCGACGTTGAGCGACGCACCGACGTGCACCTCGAGCTGCGCCTCGCTGCCGCCGAGGGCGGTGAGGATCCCGAGGGTCACCAGCTGCCGCTGCTTGGGCTTCAGCCCGGGCCGCGCGTAGATGTCCCCGTAACCCCACGCGACGATCTGGTGCCCGAGCTCGGGGGCGATGTCCGCCAGGGAGTCGATGACGTTGTGGCCGGGGTCGTCATGGACGGAGTCGAGGACCTTCTTGCCGGACGCGAATCGTTCCGCGCGCACCGCGTCGTTCTTGGTCATCGTTCTTCTCTTTCCGAGCTGCCGGCACGGGTGACGTGGGCTCGATTGTCGATGCAGGAGCACGCGCCGGTGGGCGCGGCCCCAGTCCAGCCCATGACCAGGCGGTAGCGCAAGATGTCTGCGCAGGTCAACGGGGCTTTTTTTCACCCGCTCACGTGCAGGCGGCGTCGGGTGCGGGCCGTTGCTGTCCCGACGCGTGACAGTCGACCTACGCTTGCCGTGTGACCGCATACGTACCCTTTGCTCCGCTACCTCTCGATCAGGAGGACGTGCGGTACGAATACGGTCCTGACTCGGCACGCAGGCCAGGTGTGCCGCACGGCTTCACCGTCGAGCTGCTCTGGGAGAGCGCGGCGTACCCCGGGACCACGCGGAAGGTCTGGATCCATGTGCCCGCCGCCTACAACCCGGCCGAGCCCGCCGGGATCGCCGTCTTCCAGGACGGCTGGTGGTACCTGGATCCCGACGGCGAGGTCCGGGGCGGGATCGTCCTGGACAACCTCGTCCACAGCGGCGACATCCCCGTCACGATCGGCGTGTTCGTCGACCCCGGGGTCTTCGCGGACATCGAGGATCCCGCCCGGCGCAAGAACCGCAACGCCGAGTACGACGCCTTCAACGGCTGGTACGGCGCCTTCCTCCTCGAGGAGATCGTCCCGGAGGTCCGACGGCGGTTCGCGATCACCGACGACCCGGAACGCTGGAGCATCGTCGGAGGCAGCAGCGGCGGGAGCTGCGCCCTGACCGTGGCCTGGCACTACCCGGACCGGTTTCGCCGGGTCGCCGGCTTCCTGTCGAGCTTCACGCAACTGCCGGGCGGCAACAACTATCCGGCGCTGATCCACATGATGCCCCGCAAGCCCCTCCGGATCTTCATGCAGGCCGGACACCGGGACCTGCGCTGGAACCAGCCCGACCACAACTGGCTCGCGGAGAACCTGCGGGTCGCCGCGGCCCTGGCGGAGGCCGACTACGACTTCCGGCTCGTGCTCGGCGACGGCGGGCACAACCCCAATCACACGGGAGTCCTGCTGCCGGACGCGCTGCGGTGGCTGGGGCGTCCGGGTGAGGCCGGCTGAGGCGGTACCTGTGCGCGCCGTCTGCGAGACCTCGCCGGTCCACAGCCTGTGGATAACGTTCCGGGTCGTCGCCGTCGCCGGCGAGCATGAGCACGCCACCGTGGTGCCGGACGGCGGGGTGGCCTGGCGGCTGACTCAGCCCAGCGCGACAACGAGGTAGTCCTGCACGACCGTCGCGAAGCCGCGCGGCACATAGCCGCTGAGCTCTGCGGGTGCTACCCACACGATGTCCCGGAGCTCGTCGGTGTCGGCGACGTGGGCCTCGCCGTGCTGCACGCGGCAGGCTACGTAGCCGATGAGCCGGCCGGTCTCCGGGTGTACCCGTTCCCCCAGCGTCGTCACAGCCGCGACCACGAGGCCCGTCTCCTCCGCCGTCTCGCGCACAGCCGCCTCTGCGAAGGTCTCACCATGCTCGACGGCGCCGGCCGGGAGCTGCCACGACAGCGAGCCTTCGGATACTCCGCTGGACCAGGAGGAGACGACCGTCCCGGACGATGACGGCTGCGGCGATCGCCGTTCGCTTGTCGGCGCTCGCACCAGTTGTCATGGATCCGACCTCAGACGCTCAGGGGCGCAACCGACAGAGTCCCCGCGTCGGCGTCGAGCTCGCACTCGACCCCGAGCGGGACAGACACCGGATCCTCGAGGTGCCCGAGCGGCAGCCCGGCCAAGATGGGCACGCCGAGCGAGCCGAGCCGGTCGCGAAGGACGTCCAGGACCGTCCACTCGCGGTCCTCGTAGTCCTCGAAGCCCTCCAGGGCGCCCACCGCGACACCTGAGATCCCGTCGAGCGCGCCGGACATCAGCAGCTGGGTCAGCGCCCGGTCGACCATCCCGAGACCGACCTCCCGGTGGGTCTCCACCAGCAGGACATGGCCCGCGAGGTCGTTGTCGACGACTCCGACACCGCGGGCCAGCATCTCGAGATTGCCGCCGTACAACGGCCCGGATGCCGTGCCACTGGTGGTGAGCTCGGCACCGAACCGGCCGCCGTCGCCCCGCACCGGTTCGCCACGCTCACCGACCAGCAGCCGCCGGACGGTCTCCGCACGAGTCCCGGCAACTGCGCCGTGTACCGATGGAACACCGGCCAGGTGCCACACCTGGTGCAGCGCGGTGATGTCACTGAACCCGATGACCGGCTTCGGGTCGGCGCGCAGGGCGTCCGTGTCGACGTCGGCGAGCAGCCGGAAGCTGCCGCAACCACCTCGCAAGCACACGATGGCCCTGACCTCCGCGTCGGGGATCGCGGCATTGAGATCTGCGGCGCGCTGACGATCACCGCCGGCCAGGTACCCGAGCCGGTCGGTGGCATGACGCCCGACGCGCGCCCTGAACCCCCACGACTCGACGGTCGCGACGCTCTCCGCCACCCACGGCTGGTCGCTCCAGCTGGCCGGCGACACGAGCGCGATGACGTCGTCGGGCTCGAGTCTCCGCGGTCGAGCCGCCTTGGACCGAGGCTGAGGGAGTCGCGACATGCGGGACCTTACCGGGCCGACGACGGCGTCAGGCCGCTAACCTGCCTGCGTGCCCGGACCCGATGCGTTGTCCACAGGCCCTGTTGATCTCATTGCCCTCCGCGAAGCGCTGGAGGCGTCGTGGAGTGCGCAGACGTCGTACGGCGGGGTGTGGGAGGAGGGCAATCCCGCTCTCGGCCAGTGCTATCCGACGGCGCGCGTGGTGCAGCACTTCCTGCCCCGGAGCGAGATCGTCAAGGGAACCGTGTGGACCGGTGTCCGGCAGGAGATCCATTTCTGGTGCGAGCTCGAGGTCGGGGACACAACCGTCGCGATCGACCTGACCTGGCAGCAGTTCCCGCCCGGATCCGTCGTGACGGCTAGGGAGACCCTCGACCGGAACGCCCTCGGAGACAGCCCCGCGACCGTCGTCAGGTGCGACCTCTTGCTGACGGACGTCGAGGCACACCTCCGTCGGGCCGTCCGCTAGCGCCGGTCACTCGCCGAGCGGGACCTCACGGATCACGTCCCACTCGTACATCCGCTGGTCGCGATGCATGCGGATCAGCGAGACCTTCGTGTATGTCGCGGTAGACGGCGCTGCCGGCTCGGCTCGGTCAAGGGCTTCGCGGATCGGCGCGACATTGGCGTCGGCATTGCCGTACGCAACCGAGACATGAGCTCGGAACCCGTCCTCGGATTCCGGACACTCGCCGAGCGCGTCGGTGATACCCGCCCGGATGGCTCGGCGCACCTGGTCGAACGCCTCGGGATCGCTCGGCGCCAGGATCACGGCTTCGCTCGTGATGTCGGCTCGCTGGTACGACGTCGTGATCGGGGCGAGCGCGCGCAGCCGGTCGGCCACTCGAAGGGTCATGAAGTCGAGGGCCGCGATGTTGATGTCCTCGACGTGGCCGACACCCTGCATGGTCATGTGCAGCCACTCGTCCGGGATCGGGTCGAGGGTCTCGACCGCGCTCACGGCGGCTCGGTAGCGCTGCGCGAGGTCGTGCACCTCGGGCTGATCGTCCTGCGTGATGTGCCAGGCGTAGAACCTGGTCCCGACGCGCCAGCCTGGACGCCACCACCAGTGGTCGGTCATGGCGGAGTGATCGGCGTTGCGCGCGCTGTCGTCAGTCATCAGATATCAGACTCCCGTGCGATGAGGTCAGGCTCGACCAGCATGCCGTAAGTGGACGCACATATCGTCTGACGTCGCGGGTGATCCTGGCCCTACGCTGGCGCGCATGACCGAGAGCTCAGGCACCGGCGTCGAGGCGCTGCTCCGTGAGGACATCATCCCGCTCGCTGCCAGCACGTTCGTGACGGTGTTCACCGGCGTCGGGCTGGGGCGCAATCAAGCTCGGAACCAGGTCGACAAAGAGCTCGCCCGTCGGTTCGGAAAGCCCCGCGGATCCGACAGTTACCACGCCTTCCAGGCCGTCGTCCATCAGATGGTCCTGGTCTGGGAACAGGCGCGGATCGCCTCGAGGACACCGTCGGGACCCCTCCTCCTGCTGCCCGACGGCGCCCGGCTGCTCGCCGCCTCGAACCCCGTCGACGAGTTGCGGGGGCTGCTCCCGCGATGAAGACCTGGCCGGAAATACCCGCCCGGGCCGACGTCGAAGCGGTGGTCCGCGACTACTTCGACCTGCTCCGGGCCGGGCAGGTCGACGACGCCGCGCAACTGGTCGACCACACGCCGGTCCCGCACGTGCTCCGGTCGCTCTGGAAGGGGTCGGTGGGAACGACCCTCGACGAGGGACTTGGCGACGGTCTTCCTGCCGACGCGTGGAGCACCGACCTGTCCTGGCTCGGCGAGCTCGAGCTCGGGGACTTCAGCTGGGGCGACAGCAACCACTTCTACGTCGAGATCGTCTACCGCGCTCAGGTGAGCGAGCTGTCGCTGGGCTTCTGGGTCAAGCCTGTCGGTGACGGCTGGGCCGCCTCGGGGCCGTCGACGCTCTGGTAATTCGCGTCTGCATGGTTCGTCCGGTCTCGCGGCGTCCCGTCCCGCTCTTAGTTTCCGCCGCGACTTGCGGCTTCCGTAACGTCAACCTCTAGTGTCGGGGCACCGCTGTCCCTCGATCCTCTTGATTCCGGTAGGTGCCCGCCGGAGGCATCTGGGACTCGGGAAGATGGTTGGATGACCAATAGTTACTTTCAGCGTGTCCAGTGGCTTCACGATGATCCGGAGGATCCGGTGGTGCTGTGGGCTCACGTTGTCGACGGGTGGGAAGTGCGGAAGGTCGATGAGTTCCCGGACGGGAGTCTCGCGTGGGCCGATGGTGAGCACGAGTCGGATAGCACTGGGCTGGGGACGGTGCCGGTGCCAGCACCTGAGGAGATCGAATCGGATCCGCAGTTCCTGGTCGAGTTGGTGACGAGGGAAGTGTTCGATCGGGTCTGGCAGCGGGCTCGTGCCGGGGATGCACCCTGAGCTGCCTGATGTGACGGAGTGAGAGACGGTCTCGACTACTGCTGTCAGGGCCGTCTTCGCCATGTCTGGGGCCGCGCCGGTGGTGGGTGCGACGGGGTGCGGCCAAGGCGCCCTAGCGCCGAGGTCGCGGGGTCCCTGTCGCAGGCCCCGCCGACGGCGGGGCGCTACGCCGCGGAGCGGCGCCTTGACGGAAGGAAATGCCGCGCTCTACCGGCCGCGTGCGCGAACAGTTAAAAGGAGGCTCCGGAGGGCACCGGGGTGACAGTGAGGCCGCACGACTTCCGACGCGCCGTGGCGTCCCTTCTGGATGCTCAACTCGACACGAAGACGGCGGCAGCCCAGCTCGGTCCCTCGACGGAGGCAACGACGCTGCGGCACTACGTGAAGCGGACGCACATTGCGCCCGCCGTCCGGGTGGTCCTGGACCTGCTGGTCAACCGGCCCACCAGCGACTCCCCCGAATCGAATGTCATGGGAAAGTGATGGATTCCGGAGACGACGACGGCCCCCGACCGGCAAAAAAATGCAGGTCAGGGGCCGTGCCTTGCACTCAGGGTGCGGTAGCGGTGGGATTTGAACCCACGGTGGACTTTCACCCACACACGCTTTCGAGGCGTGCTCCTTAGGCCGCTCGGACACGCTACCTTTGCCCGCCGCAAGAGGAGCGGGCCGTAGCAGGATACCCGGTCGAAGCCCGGTTCCACGAATCGACTTCGGCGCCCCGGGCACACAGTGACGAGCGTCTCCCCCAGCCGCCGACTGTCCGACGACCAGAACCGCCAGATCCTCCGAACGCGTCGCATCATCCGGCGACCCGGACCCGACCGTAGAGTGGCCTCATGGCGACGACCGCTGACGCAGAACCTCTCTCCGACACTGCGGCAGGTGCTGCGGCGGGCACGGCGGACGACCCTTCAGACGCCAAGGTGGGCGACCTCGTCGAGCGCACGGCGGCCTCGATCCGCACATGGATCATCACGGGCAAGGCTCGCCCGGGCGAGCGCCTCTCGGAGAAGGCGGTCGCCGAGACGCTCGCGGTCTCGCGCAACACTCTCCGCGAGGCCTTCCGGGTGCTCACCCACGAGAACCTGCTCGTCCGACGTCCGCACGCCGGCGTCATGGTGGCCGTCCCCACGCTGGCGTCGATCCTCGACATCTATCGCGTACGCCGCATGATCGAGGGTCAGGCCCTGCGGGGCGCGCTGCCCGGGCACCCGGCCACCGAGATTATGCGCAAGGCCGTCGAGAGCGCGGAACGGGCCCGCGACGAGAAGGACTGGCGCACGGCGGGCACGGCCAATATGGAGTTCCACCGCGGGATCGTCGCGCTCTGCGACAGCGAGCACCTCGACCGGCTCTACGCCACCGTCTCCGCCGAGCTGCGCCTCGCGTTCGGCCTGCTCGCCAACCCGGAGTACCTGCACGCCCCCTACGTGGCGCGCAACGCCCGCATCCTGGAGATGACCCTCGCCGGGGAGAGCGCGGCAGCCGCCGCAGAGCTCGACGAGTACCTCGTCCAGTCGGAGCGGACGGTCGCCGCCGCGTACTCCCGGCGCACACCCGGCGACTCTGCCTGAAACCTCGGCACCCAGACGTGTCACTCAGAGTGCACATTGTCGACTGAGAGCAACACATCCCGCTCGGTACCACTTTCCCCGGAGCGCCTGGCCGGTGCCGCCCCACCACCGCCAACGGCCCACCCCACACCGGCTCACCGCACCGGCAGCACCGCCAGCAGCTCCTCGAGCTGCGCTCTCGTGTTGGCGACATAGCCGCCCCGCAGCCGCATCGCCGCGTCCCACACCTCACGCTCCCCCGACGTCTGCCGCTCCAGCACGCTCATGTTCTCGGTGAGGTCCAGCCGTCGGTTGAAGCCCTGGACCGTGTCCCGCCAGCGGTGCAGAGCGGTCACCAGGACGGTGTCCCGGCGCCGGTCGAGCGCCCCCGAGACGAGCGCCGCGTCGACGGCGGAGACCGCGAGCCGCGCGAAGACGGCCCGCGGCCGGTCGTCCGTCGTCCGCGCGAACTCGTTGTCGGCGAGCACCGCCCGGTTGCGCTCCAGCTCGCGCCGGATCGCCGCGAGCACCTGGGCGTGCCGTTCCGCCTCGCTGCTCAGCCGCTCGACGATCAGCCCCGTCATACCGGCGATGAGGGTCAGCGAATTGACCGCCGGCTCCCAGCGCGGCTCCCCGGGAAGGGCGAACCACAGCACGCCCAGCACAAAGGCGGTGGCCAGCAGCACGTAGGTGACCGTCGCGACGGTGGCGCGGGCGACAGTCACGTGCCGCTCGACGAGCCGGCCCAGGCCGGGCACGGTCAGGCCCAGATGGTGAAGGGCCGGTCGTCCACCCGCGGCTCCGCCACGTCAGGCGGGCCGACGACGTAGACCCGGTCCCCCGGACCCAGCACACCGAGGATGCGCTCGAGAGCGGCCGCGGCGTCGGCGTCGTCCGTGACGGCGAGATCCAGGTGCAGGTGCAGGACGCCCGCACCCACCCGCGCCCTGCGCCGGAGCAGAGGCACCGCGCGGACCAGCAGGCCGAGCCGATGCCCCACGGGCTGCTGCACTGTCGGTTCGGCCATGTCGGTCATCCTCCGGCGTGAGCGGGCAGATATCGCTGCACAACCAGGCTAGCGGCGTCCGACATAAGTATCTAGGTTGTTCAACAATTTTTGCTGACCTGCTGCACGGACTCGACCAGTGAAAGACAGGCTCGACCAGCAGTAGATCGCTGGCCGAGCCTGTCGTCGCTGGTCGAGCTTGTCGAGACCTCAGTAGACGTACGGCCAGCCCGCCGAGTCGTAGCCGAGCAGGTTGATGCCCAGGCGGGACGCCCCGCTGTCCGTGTAGTAGTGGTAGAAGAACGCGTCGGCATCGTCGTCGGCGATCACCGCCTGGTGGCCGGGGCCGTGGATGCTCCCGTGGCCCGCCAGGATCTCCGTCCCGCCACCGGAGTTCATGGCGGTCCCGGCCCGGTCGACGTACGGACCGGTGACCGACGTCGAGCGACCCACCATCACGCGGTAGGTGCTGCTGGCGCCCTGGCAGCAGGCGTCGAACGAGACGAACAGGTAGTAGTAGCCGTTCCGGTAGTGGATGGTCGGCGCCTCGATCGCGCCGCCGCCACGGCCCGCGATGCTGTGGAACTCGGTGCCGGACCGCTTGCCCGTCGCGGCGTCGAGCCGGATCATCTTGAGGCCCGACCAGAACGAGCCGAAGCTCAGGTACCAACGGCCGGACTGGTCGATGACGAGGTTGGGGTCGATGGCGTTCCAGTTGTCCGACGTCCGCGACTCGACCACGAGGCCCTGGTTCGTCCACGAGCCCTGCGCACCCGTGGTGCTCGTGGCGAGGAAGATCGCCGAACGGTTCGAGCCGAACGTCGAGGCCGAGTAGTACATGTAGTAGCGGCCGTTGACGTAGGTGATGTCCGGCGCCCAGACGTGGTTGCTGTTGTTCGTGTACGCGTGCGCCCACGGGACGCCGTTCGGGAACGCGGCCCCGGCGTCGTTCCACCGGGTGCGGTCGGTGGACGTCTTCAGGGTGATCCCGTTGCCCGTGTGGGCGAGCAGATAGCCGCCCGACGGCGTCTTGGCGACCTCCGGGTCGTGCACGCCGGTGCTCCCGGTGACGGTCCCCGGGTTGGGATAGGCCGCCACCACGCCGGGTGCCGCCATCGACGCGGCGGGGCTGATCGTGAGCCCCGCTGCGACAAGCAGCGCGACGGCCACCCGTCGGCGTCGGGCTCTGCCGGCTGATCGTGTTCGGAACTGGTGCATCTTTGCCTCCGTCCGGAAGGTGCCGGCCGCGACGGAGCCCGGTTGTGAGCGCTCACAATCCAGGGCCGGACCGTCGTCGCTCCGGCTTTACAAGGTTGTAGAACAGTGTGGGGCGGGTGAATTGGCGCGTCAAGGGCCAGCCAGGACCAGAGTTGCCGGCACCTCGGACGAGGACTTCGAACGGTCGGCGAAACACGCTGTCAAATCTGGCATCCTGCGCGGTAGCCTTCCGACACCGCCGAGGGAGGACACCGATGCCCGCGCCCACGCTCTTCGACTACTCGGACCACAGTCCGTACTCGAACCCCGGAAATCACACAGGACTCTTCACCGAGCTGAGCACCGCTCCAGCCGACCTGCACAAGTTCGTCTGCTCCGCCGTCGTGCACTACCGGGCCGGTGGCCCGCAGCTGACCGAGGCCCAGAAGTCCGACCCGGACCGCCGCTGGCTGACCTCGATCCTGGACGCCGCCGAGATGCGTGCGCCGCTCGACGGGCCGCGCACGCAGGCTCAGCAGGTGGCCGGCTGCTGCCGTGACCACACCCTCCTGGCGCTCGGCGTGCTGCGCACGCACGGCGTCCCCGCGCGGTCCCGGATCGGCTTCGCCACGTACTTCGTACCCGGCTGGAACGCCGACCACGTGGTGGGCGAGCGCTGGGACGGCACCCGCTGGGTGCGGTTCGACCCGGAGCTCAGTCAGGAGGACTTCGACTTCGACGTCCACGACATGCCGACCGGCCCGGACTCCCCGTTCCCGACGGCGGCCGAGTCGTGGCTGGCGATCCGGGCCGGTACCGCCGACCCCGCCACGTACGGCGTGGACAGGGACCTGCCGGGGCTGCGCGGTCGGGACTTCGTGCGCGACTACGTGCTGCTCGAGGTCGCGCACCGGCACCGCGACGAGCTGCTGCTCTGGGACCTGTGGGGATCGCGGCTCCGGAGCCCTGTGGTCCGCGAGGCGGGGAACGGTCGCGCTGAGGCCTGGATCCAGGAGACCGGGCTGCCGGGTGCCGACGTGTCCGACGCCGAGCTGGACGCCGTCGCCGACGAGCTCGCGTACCTGCTCGTCGCCGCCGACGCCGGGGACCAGGAAGCCGCCGACCAGCTCGCCGAGCTCTACCGCGAGGACGTGCGGCTGCACCCGGGCGAACGCGTGCTCACGCTCTCCCCCACGGGCCACCACGGCATCACGGACCTCTCCGCCCACTGACGGCCCGACCCACTGCCGAGACAGAACTGGGTTTCTCGCGGCGTCCGCGTGGCGTGCAGCCCGACGTGATCGTCCGCCAGATGCGGGATGTCGGCTTTGCTCGGCGCGAAGTTGGTCGCCC